>MNYL01000107.1 GCA_001873075.1 Fibrobacteres bacterium CG2_30_45_31
CAAAAATAAAAATGTCGCGCATGAGAACCCCACCTTATCTATAATGCTTACAAAACCATTCTAGAGATTCAAGAAGTGCATCGTCCAACGATATTTTGGCTTTCCACCCTAAAAGTAGTTCCGCTTTTTCGGCAGAGGGAATACGACGTAGAGAATCTTCGTAACCTTCGCCGTAATAGTCCACACCACTCACCAAATGAGGTTGAGGGACCGTGGCAAGATCAACACCTGCAATACGAGCATAGGTCACTCGCATCATTTGTGCAAGTTCCGCAATAGTTTTTTCGTTGTGAGGATTCCCCACATTGAACGCTTGTCCATTCGCCATAGCCGCGTTGGCAAAAACAGCAAAAAGAAAATCGACAGCATCATGCACCGAAGTAAAACAGCGGCGAGCAACACCTCCATTCACAAGTGCCAAAGATTCATTACGCACAAGGGATGAACAGAAATTGGCGAGAACACGAGGAATTCCATCCCCATCGACCCCAGGCATAAAATCCATTTGAGGCCCAATGAAATTAAAGGGGCGCACCACCGTCCAGTGAAGTTCCGGGAGAGAGGCAATCCAACGTTCCGCAAGTTGTTTAGCGCAAGCGTATGACCAACGAGACGCACGCACAGAACCGAGAGTCAATGGGGTAATATCTTCTTCTAACAAAAGAGCTTCTGCAGAGGTTTTCCCATAGACTTCAGACGTTGAAAAATGAATGAGCCAAGCTCCTGATTTTTCACAGGCTGAGGCAAGTGCTGCCGGGTGCATGAAATTGCTTTCAATAACCAGAGAGGCTTCTTTCATGTAGCGACTCGGAGTGCAGATTGCCGCAAGATTCACAACGAGAGGCTGTGATGCAACATCCAGAATAACGGACGCATTAGCAATATCCTCTTTGCGAAATCGACAACGGGGATTATCAATGTGCTTCTGAATTCTTGAAAAATTAAGGTCCACACCCAAAATATGCCACGCCGTTCGAGATAAAATCGCATCGAGGAGATGAGAACCTATAAACCCCCCGCAACCCACAATGGCAATGGTTATACTAGGATCTTCTAAACTGTAAAAATCTCGATGCAATTTTTGATACCGCTCGACTATTCTTTAACAGTGAAAGTTTTGGAATCACCGCGGATGGCCGCAGAATTGTATGCCTGCACACGAATAAAAGCATTTTCTGAGGCAACGACACCCATGTCTGCAGAAAGGGTAACTTTGACTTCGTAGCATTCAGAACCCTCTGGAGCATCTGGGCCCACCGATTCTTCAAAGAGATCAATACTATTGCTGTCGACATCCGCTTTGTAAAGCACGCGGAAGCCTCCCGCATTCGCATAATTCGCACCAAATACCACCGTAAATTCATCCCCGATAGCAAAAGTTTCACCACCCTCAGGTGAGAAAATTTTGACTCCTTCTTCGGTCATTGTACAATCATACGCTTCGGAATTCGAAGAGGAGCCGCTATCGCAAGCCACAAAGGCAAGAACAAGAGACGAAAGCAGGAAAAGTTTCACAAGATTCATGAGGTTACCTCTGTAAAGGGTTAAACAAAAAACAATAAAGACAATCTACAGATTTTTCGGTCACAGGAATGCAGCCTTTACGCCAAAAGCAATGGTCCACTGCTGTAAAAAATCATCCATGTCCGGAAGATTCCATGTTTCCATAGGAGATTCATCATATTCATCGTCTGGATCAGCGGCATTGGCTTTATCGTGCAACGGCACGGAGAAAGCGAAAAAGAAGGGATAATCTGTATTGGAAAATTCCAAGCCGTAAACAAAGGCCATAGACCAGGCTTTGTGATCCGGATCGGGACGGGGATCATATTCCCCCACCTTCTCCGAAGAAATCCACGCCACACCCAGAGGGGCTGAAAAATTCACACCAAAAGAATGAACAAAATTGGTTTGACCGCGATAGCCATAGGCAATGGAAGCGGAAACACTCGGTGGTGTGTAAGCCCCCAAATCGTTTTCTCCGTAACCTTTGAAGTAGTATTCAAAGCGATCATCATTTTTAGTGTCGTAATCCTTCCAATAAGTATCATTGAATTCATTATCGCCGTCAAAGCTCACATTAAAAGGGTGGGAATAAGACAGGTTGTAAAGCCAAATGCCCTTATCCGTATCGCGGCTATAGTTCCAGCCCAGTGTGGCGCTGTAGAGGCCGGAACCTTTCTGAAAACTCGCAGGCAGAATTTCCTGTGCGGCATCCGAGCCGCGCTTAATATCATATTGTCCCGTAGGAATGGAAAGCCCGAGAGAAATACTCGCAGCACCACCACTCCCTATCGTTTGTGAAAAATCAAAAGAAAGGTCCCCCACCCCACCCGTGGTACGATCGGTAGGAGTTTGATTGCTACGATACTGAACTTCGCCTTGGTGAGACATGAAAGGCACAGTCACTCCCAATTGACTCGACCAAGTGGGCTTAAAAGAGAACCGCGGAGAAAGCGTGAAAGAAGAAAAATTTTGACCCACACCCTTTTTAATAAACACTTCCGTTTCTATGAGGCCTCCAGAAACGCCCTGCCCGATCCATTTGATGCCATCGCCCGAACCGCCACCAGAGCCCCCGGCACCGCAGCCACCAATTGATGCCCAAGGAGTTGCAGGTTCTTGTGGGATCAAAAAAGCGAGAGAAAGCCCTAGGACACCGGCAAAGATTAATGTGATAATTTTTTTCATTATGCAGGCCCTTAGGGAAGATTCAAAAGGTATCCGTTATTGGTTCCGGTAGCCATAAAATAACCATCGGGAGAACGGCCCCCCGTAAAAGGAAGTGGAGCCAAAATACGCACGTCACCCACCCACTCTACAGCAACGTCAGAAGGGGCACCTGATGTGAGAGATACTTCACGCATAGAAGTACGTCCCAAAGAACCGTCTTGCGCGATAGTTTTAGAAAAATCGGCCTTATTCAACATGGAATTTCCTGCGGGGAATTCCGCCCACATCACAAAAAGACGACCTCCATAACTCCACCAATGCGGCTGCGCCGGTTCCGAAAGCATCCCCTCTAGGAACGGCATTTTTGTTGGCATCGAAGTCGTCGACAATTCCTGAATGTAGGATTCCCATTCATAGGAGCCATTCAAAATGTTGTATACAATCCACTTCCCATCAGGAGAAATCAAGGGGCTATCAAACATCCAACCACTGCGATTTTTTGGCTTTTGTAGCTTTTGAACTTTGGAGGATTGCGAATAATTGACCCACAGAATTTCATCCTCTTGCGAAACGTAAACTAATTGAACCTCGCGGGTTCCAAAGAAAACTTGCAGGGAATCCGTAGAGTCTACGATTGCGGAAGTAGCCCCCACCCACAAATGCGGAGTGGCGAGTTCTGAAATAGAATGGTCGAAGAGCCAAAAAGACGCTTTATCGCTCAGGCGAAGTGCAAGAATTCCATGATCCAAATCGTCACAGGATTTTCCACTTGCAGGAAAGCCACCCAAAGTCACTAAATAGTTGGAATGCGTACTCCATTCCGGATCCTGGAACTGGCACTTGACCCCTGGTACCGAGTCCTTCATTACAAACCAGAGCACCTTGCCCGCCGTATCAGAAATCGTGAGCCGGTCATGCTGAATGGCTCCTGTCGTCTTATAGCCTTTCGGAGCGCTATTCACGGTGAGATTCCCAGAAAAATTAAGCCAAAGCATGGAGGCCGGATAGTTTTCCGAATCTTCGGAGACAGAGGGATTGCAAATCTGCCTTCCGCTATTCACCGCATATACCGTACCAAAATCGGTTTCTGCTGATTCCGTTGGCGTTGTCGTTTGGGAATAAGGTTCTGGATCGTAGAGGCACGAAACCAAAGCGAAAGAACCCGCGAACAAGAAAATA
>MNYL01000222.1 GCA_001873075.1 Fibrobacteres bacterium CG2_30_45_31
GATCTTTCGGCAAGAGTCTCAAACAATGTGCCAAGCGCAAAGGATTTGGAAACGGACTTATCCCATATGCACACATTTTCTGAAAGAAGCACTAAGTTCATTGTTTCAATTTAGCTATTTTAAGCGAACCTGTATGACCGATTTTCAAAAGAAAAACATAAAAACAATTGCCAAATTTTTGGTAAGTATTTTAGGACTCGCCTTTATTTTTCATAAAGTTCCCTTTAGTGAAGTTTATGATAAATGGCATGTCTCCATGTTGCCGTGGGTTTTGGCAATGCTTGTCACCACACAAATTTCCATGATGATACAAGCGAATCGCTGGAAAGGCCTCTCGGTAAAAGGGCCTTCCATTCCATTTAAGACCTATTACGCTTATATCGTTTTGGGTTATTTTTTTAATTCTCTTTTACCCAGTGGTGTCGGTGGAGATGCCGTAAAATCTGTCGCTTTCGGAAAACGGTTCAATCAAACGGCACAATCTGTTGCTGCCGTTTTACTTTCTAGAATCCAAGGTTTGCTCGCTCTACTTCTCTTGTTTTTTATAGCGCTTCCCTTTGTCCTTGCCAAATATGACATTCCTCTTATTTATAGTTTGGGAATGCTCGGGGCCTGTGTATTGTCGTTAGGACTTGTGATTGCGTGTCTTTTTTCGGACAAAATTCACATTTTTTCACCACTTCGTAAACGAATTCCCTTTCTTGAAAAACTTCAAGAAAGTCTCTCCATTTACCGATCCCACAAAAAGCAACTGCTTCTCTCTAGTTTTGATTCCCTTTGGCTCCAGTTACTCTCTATGGCAACACACTATTTTTATTTTAGAGCCGTCGGCTTTGAAATCAATATAGCCACAGTCACTGTATTTACCGCAATTACCGTAATGTTCACGATGCTCCCCATTGCATTTAATGGAGTAGGCATCCGTGAATGGATGCAAGTGACCCTTTATAGTGGAATTCTCGGCATGGACGCATCCCTAGTCCTTGCAGCAAGCCTTTTAGGCTACATCTTGCTTTTATTCCAAGTAATCCAGGGAGCGTTCGTCTTAACTCGAGTGAATTTGAGCGCTACTTCGTAAGAGTAGAAATCAAGAAGTCAATGGCTTCGTGACTTTTCTCTGGAGAAACCGCTTTATACAAAGAAAGTATTTCGCTCAAACGAGCCTTCCCTGGCTCAATATATTGCTCAAAGTTTTCCATTTTCTTTTCGCGAGACAGGAAGCAGAAAGCTCCCATCGCTTGCATTACACGCTGCAAACTTGCTTGTAAAAAAAGAACCCAAGCCTCTTCCTTTGAAAAACACTCTTCGCACATTTTGAAACCCGTATGCCAATATTCAAAAAAGTCTTGAACCAAATCCAAAGGCAAATTCACATAGGGATCCCAAAGTAGTGACGCAATGTCATAGAACATGGAACCACGACGAGCCCCTTGAAAATCCACAAAACCGATTTCTGTATTGGGGCGAACCATGATGTTCTGGGATTGAAAATCGCGGTGCATCAAAACTTTCGGGTGGGTATCGACTGTACAGGCCAACGTAGAAAAGAAATTTTCCACAGACAGTGGAATATTATTGATTCCTTGACGAGCCACCAAATAATTATCACGGAAATAATCCGTTTCCCACTTTAAGGCAGCAAAATCAAACTTGCGTGCGGCAATATCCGGGCGAGACATAAATACCGCTGGAGAAGCTTCCTGCCAACGAATCAATGAATTGATGACTTCACTATAAAGGATACGCACATTCCCAGAAATCGGATTCAAAGGCAAAATTTCTGAAATAAGCATATTGGGACCCAAATCCTTCATCAGGATTTGATGGGCTTCTTCATCAACAGCAGAAATCCGGGGGGTCGGTAAATTAAAGGACGCAAACGTTTTACCGAAGGAAGCAAAGCGTTTAAAATCATCATCCGTAGAGGCACTCACCTGAAGGATCGCATAATGCTTCCCTTCATGAACACGGTAGTAACCGCGGCCAGAACCCGCAGAACCAGCGATAGCCCATTCAGCAGCATCAGTGAAACCTAAAGAACGAAGTGCGTCAATAATTTTTGAACTTGGAGTAGGGAGAGTAGTATTTTGCATAGATAACTGAAAGATAGATTACTAAAGTCAAATGTGATCACTTTTTTCGTTGCGAGCAGAGCTTTTCGCAAGGCTCCGAGCGAGTCCGAATATAGCATCCATTTCAAAGCGAGTGGGTTGAAATCTTTGCAAAAGCCCCCTCACAGAGGCCTCTGTCCAAGGGTGTTTTTGGTATCGATCCGTCAGATTCGCCTGTATAAAACCCAAGAAACTTTCAATTTGTGAAAGATCCGCTTTTTCAACCTGGCCAGATAGTAAAGGAGCCCTGTCATCCCGTTCCCCACTTCCAGAAAGAAGTCCCTCGCGGCACAATTCATAGCTTGAAACAGCCACTGCTTGAGCCAAATTCATACTCATCAGCCCAGGAACCGGTATTTCACAAATAAGGGCGCAGTGTTCTATTTCTTCTATCGTAAGTCCTTTGGATTCACGACCGAACACAAGAGCCACTTTTCCTTCCCTGGGAAGTTTCGGGCAAAGGGCCGGAAGTAAAACATGCGGGAGCACACTATCATAGCGACGCCGACTAAAAGCGACCGCAAAAGCACACCCGCTTAAAGCATCTTCAAGAGTCGAAGTCACTTTTGCGTTTTCCAAAACGTCTTTGGAACTATGAGCCGTATGGTAAGATTCATCCATGACCGTTGTGCGAGAATCATAAACGATATGCAAATCAGGGAGAGCATTACAGCGCATCGCACGAGCCACAAAACCCACATTATGAGGATGTTCTGGCTCCACTAAAACAATTCGAAACGATAACATCAAAGATTCCATTGAAAATCGAGTCCTCGAATTTCATTCTGGACGTATTCTTGTTCGCGAACCTCACACCCCTCAAATAACAGAGCATTTTTGAGTGTCGCCGAAGGAGCCACCACGGCCCCTTTTTGAATCACACTTCCTTCACAACGAGCTCGAAAGGCCGAATCCCCTGCCAAAGGATGTTCCGGGTGAATCCAGGATTCCACGCCGAGTTCTTGTAATCGGGCTTGACAAGCCCGCATCAATCCCTGTGGGCTTCCCATATCAATCCAAAGCGCATTCATTTGAGAACGATCTACAAAAGGAGCTTTCCCCTCATAAACCATACGCTTCCAAAACTGAATCACATCGCGTTCTTCAGCACGAATTTCAGAAAGAGCCTCTTCGCTGTACCAGGAAATGCCAGAAAAAGTCGCAGAATAAAGAGCTTCACTTGCACCAAAATGCGGAGCGACACCGCAAAGAGTGTTATTGACATCCACACGCAAAGAATTGACCTTCGGAAAATCAACACCCAACAAAGCAAATGGAGCAAGGGAAGCGCGAGCATTCTCCACAAATTTCTGAATGTCAAAATGGCAATAGCAATCCCCATTCATCACTAGAAAATCTCCGCGGTACCCTGCTGCATACAAACGATGCAAAGGACCTCCGGTACCCAAAATATCCGGGAACTCCACCCACACTTTGGAAAAGCCAATAGCTTCCGCGGCCGTTTTTAATTTATCAGCAAGATAATGAGCGTTCACATGCAAATTCAAACCGGGAAGTGTGCGCGCCAAACGAGCTTGATGCTCAAGAATCGAGGCATCCACCACAGGAACCAACGGTTTTGGCATCTGCAAAGTCAAAGGTCGAAGCCTTGATCCAAGGCCTGCCGCAAGAATTAAAATGGACGATTCTCTACTAGGCATCGTTCCCTGCATCATTTAGAGTGCGATTTCGATAAATTGTTTGCG
>MNYL01000136.1 GCA_001873075.1 Fibrobacteres bacterium CG2_30_45_31
CAAAATCCGTTTGGAAACAGGGCGAATGCATCAGATTCGCGCTCATTTCGCAAGCATTGAGCATCCCCTCGCGGGCGACTCCCGCTACGGTGATTTTGCGCTCAACCGCGATCTTAAAAAATTATGCGGATTACAGCGCCTCTTTCTTCACAGTTGCCGCTTGGAATTTGATTGGAAGGGGCACCATATAGTTCAAGATTCCCCGCTTCCCAAAGAACTCCAGGAAGTTCTTAAAACACTGGACAAAGGAAACTTCCTGTAGGGAAAGAGCTCTTGAATGCCGTGTATCGGTGGTGCAACAGAACGCTTTTTAGACTTTGGCCTGAGATTTACCCCAGCTATCCTTCAGTTCCACTGTCCGGTTGAACACAAGATTTCCTGGTTTGGAATCTTCGGAATCCAAGCAGAAATACCCGAGACGCATGAACTGGTAACGGTCGGCGAGGGTCGCTTCTCCAAGCATAGGCTCTAACTTTGCTTGCTTTTTTACCAGAGAATTCGGGTTCACAAAGTCCATCCAGTTTTGACCTTCAGGGACGGCTGCCGGGTTTTCGAGGGTAAACAAGTTGTCGAAAAGGCGCACTTCGGCATCCACCGCGTGAGCGACGCTGACCCATTGGATGGTACCTTTGACTTTGCGTCCGTCAGGGCTTTCTCCGCCACGGCTCGCGGGGTCATAGGTGCAATGCACTTCGGTGATTTTTCCTGCGGCATCCTTGAGAACGTTCACGCACTTGATAAAGTAGGCCCCTTTGAGGCGTACTTCCCCCTCGGGGTGCAGACGGAAATATTTCTTGGGCGGGTTTTCCATAAAGTCCTCGGCATCGATGTAGATTTCTTTGCCAAAGGAAATTCTGCGGGAGCCTTGTGCCGGATTCTCCGGGTTGTTTTCGACTTCGATCATGTCTTCGCGGCCATCTTGCCAGTTGTCGATGACCACTTTGATAGGGTCTAGTACGGCCATGGCGCGTTGGGCGCTCGCGTTGAGCTCTTCACGGATGCAGAAGTAAAGAAGGTTGATATCCACCATGCTATCGGCTTTAGAAATGCCGATGCGATCTGCAAACTCGCGGATACTAGAAGGGGAATAACCGCGGCGACGGAGGCCACTTACGGTAGGCATACGGGGATCGCTCCATCCCATGACTACTTTGTTTTGCACAAGCTCCAACAGACGGCGTTTGCTCATCATGGTGTAGGTGAGGTTCAAGCGCGCGAACTCAATTTGCTGCGGCCGATTATCGAGGCCAAGGGCAATCAAAAACCAGTCGTAAAGAGGCCTATGGGCTTCAAATTCCAAGGTGCAAATCGAGTGCGTGATGCCTTCGATCCAGTCGCCGAGAGGGTGTGCAAAATCGTACATCGGGTAAATGCACCACTTGTCGCCGGTGCGGTGATGGGTCGCTTTTTTGATGCGGTACATCGCGGGGTCGCGCATGTTCATGTTGGGGTGCGCCATATCGATTTTAGCGCGGAGAAAATACCGGCCTTCTTCAAATTCGCCAGCGCGCATGCGGCGGAAGAGATCCAGATTTTCTTCGATGGGGCGGTCGCGCCATGGGCTTGGCTTACCCGCTTCCGTAAGGGTACCGCGGTAGGTACTCACGTCATCGCCCTGGAGCTCGCATACATAAGCTTTGCCGAGTTGAATCAGTTTTTCGGCAAATTCATAAGTTTGTTCGTAATAATCACTCGCATAGTATTCGCGGTCTTCCCAGTCAAAACCCAGCCAGTGAACGTCTTCACGGATGGAATCCACGTATTCCACGTCCTCTTTAGTCGGATTGGTGTCATCAAAACGGAGGTTTGTTTTTCCGCCGAATTTGAGGGCGGTCCCAAAGTTGAGGCAAATACTCTTCGCATGACCAATATGCAGGTAGCCATTGGGTTCTGGCGGGAACCGAGTGTGCACTTCGGTGCGCTTTCCTGTGGTCAAATCGTTAACAATAATTTCTTGAATAAAGTTGGACGCTTCAGGGATCTGCATGGTACAAACTCGGATAAAGGTTTCAGTCCCTAAATTTAGCTAAAACAAGTGAGTAGGACTGGATGTATTTTTCTATCGTTTCGCGAAATTCACCTCTCTTCCGAGGATACTGTAGAAATGAAAAAATGGCGCATAGATGATTCCCGCGAGTTGTACAATGTTAAAGGATGGGGAATCAACTATTTTGACATCAATGAAGAGGGCCATGCGACGGTCAAGCCTTTGCGCGACAAAGGACCGGAAATCGATCTTTATCACCTGATTCAGGATCTTGCGATTCGTGATGTTTCTACGCCAATGCTTCTGCGGTTTCCGGATATTTTGGATTCCCGTATTGAAAAAATTAATGAGTGTTTCAGTAAAGCCATTAAAGAATATGGCTTTAGCGGTACCTACTATAACGTTTTCCCTATTAAGGTGAACCAGCAACGCGCCGTTCTGGAAGAGGTCGTTCGCCACGGGAAAAAGTTTAATATTGGCCTTGAAGCGGGGAGCAAACCGGAACTCCACGCGGTGCTTGCGAATATGGACAACCCGGAAGCGCTCATTATCTGCAATGGCTACAAGGATGAAGACTTTATCGAGCTTGCGCTTTTAGCGCAGAAGATGGGGAAGAACATCTACATCGTGGTCGAAAAGATGAATGAATTGCATCTGGTGGTGGAACTTTCGCGCCGTATTGGCGTAAGGCCCAACATCGGCATTCGCATCAAACTCGCAAGCAATGGCTCTGGCAAGTGGGAAGAATCCGGTGGTTATCACAGTAAGTTCGGTTTGAATAGCTCGGGTCTTTTAGAAGCGATGGATTATATCACCCAAGAGGAAATGTGCGATTGCTTTAAGCTGATCCATTTTCATCTGGGTAGCCAGATCACGAATATCCGTAAAATCAAGTCGGGGCTTCGCGAGGTGTCGCAGTTCTACGCGCAGATTAGGCAATCAGGAATGCAGCTCGAATATGTAGATGTGGGGGGTGGTTTAGGGGTCGATTACGATGGCTCCCGTAGCACAAATGCGAGTTCGGTGAACTACTCCATTCAAGAGTATGCGAACGATGTGATTTATGCGATTTACGAGACCTGTGAAAAATTTGAGTTACCGCATCCGAATGTGATTACCGAAACGGGACGCGCTCTTTCTGCTCATCACTCGGTGTTGGTGTTCAATATTTTGGAAACCGCCTCTCCCGCGTTTTTTGATGAAGACGTTCATGAGATTGATGCGGATGCTCCTGAAAGCATTCGGGATTTGTACAACTTATACACGGGTCTCACACTCAAAAATTTATTGGAAAGCTGGCATGATGCAATGCAGATTAACGATGATGCCTTGAGTGGGTTCAAAATGGGTTCTGTGGACCTGTTGACCCGCGCGATGTCAGAACGTTTATTCTGGAGTATTGCCCGCAAAGTGGAACAGCTTGCGAAAGATTTACGTCACCCGCCGTATGAACTGAGCGGCCTTTCTCGCCTCTTGGCAGAAAAGTATTTCGGTAATTTTTCCTTGTTCCAGAGCTTGCCGGATAGTTGGGCGATCGACCAGATTTTCCCGATTATGCCGATTCAGCGTTTAGATCAGGAGCCAACGGTAGAGGCGACTCTCCAAGATGTGACGTGCGATTCCGATGGCAAAATCGATATGTTTGTACGTGGTGGCGAAGTTTCCCGTACTCTCCCCTTACACCCGTTGAAAGAAGGTGAACCTTACTTTATGGCCGTGTATCTCGTAGGTGCGTATCAGGAAATATTGGGCGACTTGCATAATCTTTTTGGCGATACCAACGCGGTGCATATTGTCTGTGATGATGATTCGTACAATATTGAAAAAATCATTGATGGCGAGTCGGTGGAAGATGTTCTTGAATATGTGAATTTCAGCGACAAGGCTTTGGTGCGCACCATGGAAAACTGGGTGGCGCGTTCGGTGAAGGAAGGCAAAATTACTTTGCAAGAAGGCAAAGAGTTTTTGAATATTTACCGTTCGGGATTGTACGGCTATACGTATTTAGAATAAATCTTTATTTCCCATCCCAGCCGGCGAGCCTTGCAAAAAGATACCATGAGGCATAGGCCTTGCGGTTTCCGTTCAGGGATTGACTGTGCTGGGCTGTGACTTCGTACCATTCCCCTGGATTAGCTTCCTGCCATTCGGTGCACCAGTTGCCACCGTCATAATCGCAGTTGTCGTTGGCGTTCAAGTCCAGGTAATAATTTCCGTCCGGGTCATAGCTTTCAATGTCCGCAAAGTCATAGAGCATTTTATTGTTTTCTCTCACATAAGTGCGGATGCTTTCGTTATTCTGGTTGAGCACGCCATCAACGCCTGTACCATCCAGGTGTCCTGTGAAATAGACAAATTGGACATCGGGGTAATCCTTTTCGAGAGTCGTCATGCTATCGAGATATCCCTGGACATCTCCTGTAGTAGCCCATGAAAGCTGTCCACACCAGGACCACATCACCACATTGACATCCGTATTTTCGTCCAAGTAACTTCGGGTTGCCGTCACCCAAGCTATAAAATCTGGAGCGCCCAAATCACTGGCTCCGCTGAAAGGGGTATCGCGCAATTCCAAACCCTCTGTATCGCCACTGCCGAGAATGGTGTAAGGAGAGCCTTTCCAGGTTTCAAGGCCATTGAGTCCATCCACCAATTGGCTTCCGTGAGACGTGTGACCATAGGCAATGACCAGGTTTTTTTTAGCGGCAGTAATCCATTCGGTAGGAATTGCGGAAAGCACAGTGCCGTTGTGATCCGCAATGATTGCATCCGTATCATACGAGGAAGAACTGGAGAGAACTCGCGAAGAAGAAATTCCAGTGATACTGGAAGAGGATGTCTCCTCTCCGCTGTTACTCGAACTGTCTGAATCGCATCCCAGTAAAAGAATGCCCAGACTGAGAGAAAATAGGATTGGGAAAAATCGGGACTGAA
>MNYL01000246.1 GCA_001873075.1 Fibrobacteres bacterium CG2_30_45_31
AAATAAAGATTATTTTTAAGTGCAATCTTATAAGAAGGGTCCAATGTCTATTTTTTACAAATTTACCGCATTGATTTTTTGCCTAGCCCTCGCCAGTTTTGCAAATCCCAATAAAGACTTGTTCCTGGGAACCCGTTTTGAAGTGGGCCCCACTTGGTACTCCAATTCCCAACACTTCTTTGAGGAAGAAGCCACGGGAGTAACCGCTTCTTTGGGTCTCTTTTTCCAAATTCCCATTGCACCTCAAATTTACTTGCGCCCTACTGTCGCTATCAAAGCGCAAACCGAAACGTATGAATATGATCATGAGGTCACGGGTTCCTATTCCACTTACACTCAAAATGAGGACTATACGTTAGAAAGTCAGGGCATTGACATTAAATTCCTTTTCCATTTCAAAACCTATGAAAGAACCCATGGATTTTTCTTTGATGTGGGCCCCATGGTATCTCTCAACACGATGAGCGATTCCTATGTAGAACAAGATTACTACTATTCGGAAACCGATTTGAATGATTTTGTGATCCATGAAAAAAGGGAATTTGGATTTGTGATTGGTGGTGGTTTTGCGCTTGGTCGTCGCATCGAAATGGACATCCATTACAACAAGATGCTCACCCGCGCCTACACAGTTCAAAATGATGATAGCCTACTTTCTCAAGCAAACAGTAAAGCCGCTCCACGCGGATCTTCTATTACTTTTGGTTTTAATTTTCTGTTATTCTAATTCTTTGATTTACAAGCTCTCATAGGTGACTCAAAAACTCATTTTTGACAGATCTTTAAACGAGAACCATCACGCTATTTACAGCCGAAAAGTGCCGAAATGGGCTTAGAGTAGCGAGAGAATGCATTCAGCGACTTTTCGCTTTATGACAAAAGACCGGGAAGTGAAAAAATCTCGTTATTGAAATCTTGAGAGTCTATATACACAATGCGATACCGATCAAAGATATCCCTCCAAAGAAAACCCAAATCGATTCGGGTTTATCTCTAATGATCGCTCTATTTTCCAATCAAAGCGAAGCGAACCTCCCCAATGTTCGCTTTTTTTAATTTGAGTCTCATGACGAAATACCAGTGGAGATGCCCCCGACCAACGCGAATTTAGAATCAATAAATTTTTGATTTTGATTCGATTGTGTGGCGTTTGCAAAACACCCAAAGTCATACGTGGAAACAATTCCTTTTGCCACTCCATTTGGACAAATAAACTCTCCGCCGCAAAAAGATGAATCCCACTTTGTAGCTCATACCGTGAATAAAATTTATCATCAGCCTTTCTCCCTACGCGCCAATTTGCCCCCAACGCAGCAGCGTTTCTTTTCCGCAAAATCGCAAATGCACCTTCAAGGCTCGCAGCACCTGTATCTTGGGGGATAAAGACGCGTTCATTCCACGAAAAAGTCCAATCACTCCAAGCGAGGCTTTGCCTTTGTGTCACCCACCATTCATTCGTAGCAACGCTACTCGGAAATTGAAATGGCCCCCTTAACGAATCATTTTGATGCCAATACACAATGCCATTCCATTGAAACTTTCGCACTGTTTTTTCTGAATAATTAAACTTGCCAAGCACGAGAGGGGTTTTCCAATGCTCGTTCCAACCCAAAGCAAATTCTGCCCCAGGAATAAAAACGTGCGCAAACCCGGAGCAATCTTTCTCGTGGTATATTCCCATCCCTGATGCCGCCACCGTTTTCTTGTTACCTATGCCTAACCGAAAACCATAAGAAGAATCTAGAGTGAGTAACGCACTCATATTCACCAAAGGAAATGCTATATGCCCTGCATAGCCAAAAAATTTCGTAAGAGAAAAAGGCGATTGAACATCTGTGTAGGTAAGGTTTCCGAATACAGCCCCTGCCTTTTTGTCGCTATACTCTAGGCGCCCCTCTGCGGGCCTTTTCCTTAAAGCGGCCCGATCGCCTTTCCACAAGAGTTTTAATCGATAACGCGTATAGTTTGTTTCTGCACGAAGCGATTGCGCATAAGGTGCCCCGAGAGAATCCAAGGACGCACGCCAAACCACTCGTGCATGAACCGGTATTTCATCATCAGAATTTAACGTCTCATAACCCACGCAAAGCTCCCCCACATAAGCATACCAGAGAGCGCACGCATTCGCCTCATCCTCTCTTTCTAAAAGTTCTAATAATTCCTCAACCTGTTCGTATGTGAGTCGTCCATCATCCCAACCCCAAAAAACTTGTTCCGGTGTGAGAGCCTCCACAGCAAGGCTCAAGCCGCAACAGATAAAAAGCAAGGCGATTACAAACTTGCTTCGCATCCATGGGAAATGAGGGAATATATAATCTTTAGACTTTTCCACTCTCTTTAAACGCGCGAGCCCTGCAAGGGTACACTCCTATTTTCTAACTTTGTCCCTATGTCATTCCCGTCGTCCAAACGCCCGCAGCCCAACTTCCCCTTGTTTCATGGGAAAAGAATTTCACCCTCTCTCGCAGGGTTAAAAACGCTACTTCAGTATTATGGTGTGGAGTTAGAAGCGGAGACCTTGGAAAAACTTTGGGCTTATCACAAGCTTATCCGCGAGAACAACGGGGACCAGGATCTCACACGCCTCAACGCATTTGAAACCATGGTGGAACGGCATTATGCCGATTGCATACTCATCAATGCTTACGTCCCCGAATGGCCCACCCGCATGATTGATGTCGGTAGCGGTGCGGGCTTCCCTGGGATTCCTTTGAAACTCGTGAACCCACAGATTCGCCTCACGCTCTGTGAACCGCGCCCCTGTCGTGTAGACTTTTTGAACATGGTGATCGAAAAACTGGATTTGAAAGGCGTTGATGTTTTTGGGCACAAAGTCACTAGCCGGAGCATGACAATCCCCGTAGATGGCGTCATTAGCCGCGCATTTGAAGTGATGGAAAAAACGCTACCACGCCTCGAACACAGCTTAAAACCTGGTGGGCGCATATTCTTCATGAAAGGCCCCGCAGTGCGCGAAGAGCTCACCAGTATGCATGCAGAAGACTACGGCTATACGGTAACGGGCAAGCACTTCTACACCATTCCCAAAAGCACGCAGGACCGCGCGCTGATTGTTCTGGAACGAAATAAAGTTTGAAAAGAAGGCGTTTTATCACCGAAAGATGATTGTAAACGCAGAAATGCAAAAATAGGCAATCTTTATAGAAAGGGCACGGCCCGAAAATCTTTGATGAATTATTTTGCTGAGGGTCATAAAAAACGGGAGTCTTGTGAGACACCCGTTTTCAGTTTTAATGATTCCGCCCGACAGTCTTACGGAACAATGACTTTTTGTTGCAACTGCTCATAAGCAGTATTCACTTTCAAGAAGTAAACGCCAGAAGTTAACGCATCCCGAGAGATATTGAATTCATTAGCACCTGGTAGCACCTTCAGATTGCGCAACAGGCTGACTTTGCCTGAAGCATCCACCAAGCGCATTGTCGCAGACCCTGCGTAGTTCACATCCAGAGAGACGATTGCGTTTCCCCACAACATGGCTGGAATCACCTGTAAGCGCGATTCTGTTACATTAATGGGTGCGATCGAAGAAGAACCTTCTACCGTGATTTTTCCTGTCTTAATGGCATTCGTAGTCGCACCCGTTGTTGTCACCGTAAAGTTATAATCGCCAGCAGATGCAGTAACCGTACCCTCAATGGTAATCGTACTTTCAGAGGCATTCACTGTTGCAGTGACCCCTTCTGGAAGACCAATCGCCGTCGCTCCCGTCGCATTTGTCCATGTGTAATAGAAACTTACAATTGCAGAGCCACTCTCTACGGTCTGTGAAGAACCTCCCGTACCATGTTTCGTAAGCGTTGCCGTACCTTCTACAACGGAAGACGAAGACGTCACCGAAGAAGATGAGGTTACAGAAGAGGATGATACCGAAGAGGAAGAAGTGACAGAAGATGAGGATGCTGTAGAAGAAGACGAAACAACACTGCCGTCCAGTTCACCCACACCCGCGTATGTT
>MNYL01000127.1 GCA_001873075.1 Fibrobacteres bacterium CG2_30_45_31
CATGTGGTTATTGGGGGTGGTATCATTGATGTCGCTACCATAGTCCGTGCCTTTCCAGAACCATGTGTTGCGAAGGCTCGCGTTCCAGGTTCCATTCAAGCGGCTGTAAATCGCCCAGTCGATAGTCTGGCTGTTGGGGCCCCCTTGATTGCCGAGGGGTTTGCCGAGGTTTGCCGTTTGTGCGGTATAGGCTTCAAAGTGGCTGTAAACGTAAGGTTCTACGCGGGCATATTCCGCGATGGTACCAATTTCCAAAAGATTTTTCCCTGTTTGAATGTTGTGCCCCGTTTGGAGACCCGCCATCCATGCCCATTTAGCCTCAATATTGTCGTTTTTCACAAGACTAATAGGACTTTCCATATCATCTAGGAAAAATTCCGTATAAAGGCGCGCGGTGTTGAGCAAACGATAGTTGGCGTCAAAGGAGAGAGCCCCATTATTATTACCTTCCGAAAAGTTTCCCTTCTCCATAAAGAGAGGCACGATAGGGACAAAAAGGAATGGTTTATTTTCATTGTATAAAATCTGAATTTCACTCATGCCCAACGTGAGATTCCCCAAATCCAATTCGTAGCGGTGTCCGTAAAGATTGCGATCATTGGTATTCTTTTCGCTCATACTATTAGGGTAAATTCGGAGATCTCCGTATAAACTAATTACGGAGAGGGGGCCTACCTGGAATTCTAGAGTCAGCATGTTGTAGGGGAGTGCAAATTGGTTAAGGGTTAGGTTGTTATAATAACCAGGACCCCAGTGGACAACATCGCGGGCAAGGTCAATACGCGCCCAACCGAGGTGTACGGCAAAGTGCCCACGATAACGGGCATAACTTGCGTACTCCACACCGGAATTATTTTCTTCTTTCTGATTTTCCAGAAATTCACCATCAAAAGATCGGGGATAATCCGCACTATGTTCTTCCACATAAATGCGGGCGTCGAGCATAAATTCCACAGAGTCCCGGAACCCTCGCAGATAAAGGCCTCCATCGAGTCCGGGCCAAATCGTATCTCCCAGTGCTTCGCCTCCACGATAGTCGACACCGCCGATAAGGCTTGCTGCAATCGCTTGCTTGCCATCGTAGTAGCCGAGGAGCGCATCCTTTTCATTTTGCTGATAGTTTTTGCGCCAAGAGGAATCGCGCCGTGGATAGTAGAAAATCTGTTTTGCATCTGTGGTCGTGAGACGATGATACTCGAATAGGAGTGGTGTTGTTTCAAGAGTCTTGAGATTCCGGGAGCGTTCGGCAGAAAATACCGGTGTGCTTTCGGCAACGCTAAGGGAAGCACCAGCAAAGGTACACAGGAGTACAGAGAAAAAATATTTCTGAGAGAATAGCTTCATTAATTTTTGTCTCCAATGTTTCTCATTGAACAGGCTGTTTTAGAAAGAGGGATGATTTCGTCTGGCCGGTAATCCAAAGTTGTTTTCACTGCACGATGACACTTTGCCCATCTTTCGGCAGAAGATGTTTTTTCCACTGTGACGCAATTATTGGCATCTGCAAAAGAACCTGTCGTAAAGGCTGTTTTATAAAGAGGCATCATCGGTTGGGGCCTAGGTTCAATGACATGAACGGAATTTAGATAATTTTCAGTTTAATAAAAATGCTACCTTTTTATTATGAGAGTTGCCTGTCTTTTATTTGGGCTTTTTATTTCCCTCTGCTTTGCCGAAGAGACCTCCTTTACCATAGGAACGAAATTTGCATTTGGTTTGTATGGGGGTGGCGTGGCACAAGACTTTGCGGCGGACACCGCAGATCGTTACGGTCCGAATTGGCGCGGATTGCAGATTCCTTTGGAGACAGCTCGCAATTACGAAAATATTGATCCTTTTTTCACCCTGTATTTGGGTGGTCAATACCGCGATTTAAAGGTGTGGTTTAATTGCCCCTTGCGCAAAGATTTAGAAGCCTGGTATGAAGATGACACGCATTCCAACACGACATTGGAACCCAGCCATTTGGATATCAATGTCCCTACGGAAGCTTATGCAGAATGGACCTATGGCGTGGGAGTCTTTAAAATCGGCCGATTTAAACCGGACTTGGGTCCTTCTCCCAACACACTCGTTTTGGGCGGCGCTCCTTATCATGATGCGATCTGGTGGAGCTTTCATCCCAGCATTTTCCGCTATGATTTTTTCCTCAGTTCCCTGAATGCCCATTTGCATGGCACTCCGGCGACAGTAGGGGCCACGGTTACGGACACGACTACGGAAGTCTGGCAACAGGCTCACAATCAGGTGGACAATCAACGGAACCGTAGCTATACTGAAGCTTACAAAACGCTTGTGTATCACCGCCTCGGTGTCGATCTAGGTTTTGCTTGGTTGTACGTTATTGAACAAAGTGTGATTGGTGGAAAACAAGTGGAGTTTCGTACCATGAACCCATTCATGTTTTGGCATGATAATTATGCCTCCGGTTACACCAAAGCGAACTTCACCTTTGAACTCGGACTGCGGCCCATTACGGGGAGTTCTTTTTACTGGCAAATGGGAATTGATGACCTCAAAAGCCCTGTTGGGGAAACCGATGAAAATTCCACGCGCAGTATCTTGAGCTTTTTAGTCGGGTATCAGCAAGAAATTCCTACGGAAAAATGGGGTGTTTTCACCACCCGTCTGGATGTGGTTTATACTGATCCTGCTTATGGCAATGAACGTTTACCGCTCCTCAAATACACGAGTCGCCGCATGTACCGCAGCAATTATCGCGATCAGGACGATGAAGACTTTGCCGATATGTTCTATGTGGATTATCCCCTCGGTTATCGGCGTGGTCCCGATGCCATAGACTTGTGGTTTGATCTGGACTGGAAACGCAAAAATCATGCCGCTAAATTGGAGTTCGCTTGGCTCCGCCAGGGGGATAAAGAACTTTACGATGATTATGACGAAGCCGTACAATGTTCCAGTCCACTTTCTGGTACCGTAGAAACCCAGTATGTAGTGGATCTCGTTTACCGTTGGCAAGCCTTGGAAAGCTTAGAATTGCATCTGGGTGGCGGTGGTCGCCTCTATGAAAACCTTGATCACGAAAAAGGCGAGGATGGGGCCGACTTTTGGCTCAAAACAGGGGTGATCTGGGATATCTCCTATACCAAGAAATTGTAAATTTGGGCTCATTATGAATTTTAATACAAAAATCCTTTGCATCGGCGCGGGTTATGTCGGTGGTCCTACCATGACAGTCATCGCGGATAAGTGCCCCCAGGTCAAAGTCACCGTGGTGGATATCAACCAATCGCGCATTGATGCTTGGAACAGCGATAAACTCCCTATTTTTGAGCCCGGTCTGGATGAAGTCGTCCATCGTGCTCGCGGAAGGAACCTCTTTTTCAGCACGGATGTTGCTTTGGCAATTAAAGACGCTGACATTATTTTTGTGAGCGTCAATACCCCCACCAAGACTTTCGGTCAGGGTGCAGGTAAGGCCAGCGACCTGCAATACTGGGAAAAGACTGCGCGGCAAATTCTCGAAGTGAGTACTTCGGACAAGATTATCGTGGAAAAATCCACGTTGCCCGTGCGCACCGCCGCTGCCATGGAACGCATCCTCAATAGCAATGATAAGGGCCTGCACTTTGAAGTGCTCTCCAATCCGGAATTCCTTGCTGAAGGCACCGCCATCCAGGATCTCTTTGCCCCAGACCGTGTCCTCATCGGTAGTCATCAAACTCCTTCTGGCATCGCCGCTTGTGAGAAAGTCGTTGGAATCTATGCGAACTGGGTGCCCCGGGAACGCATCCTCACGACGAATCTCTGGAGTTCGGAACTTACCAAGCTCACTGCGAACGCCTTTCTTGCGCAGCGCATCACGTCCA
>MNYL01000256.1 GCA_001873075.1 Fibrobacteres bacterium CG2_30_45_31
TCTCAATGGCAAGAGGCGAAAAATCTGGGATTCGGTATGCTTGAATTAATAAGCTTTCCCTTAAATTTCGAGCACCAATGCCAGGGGGTGTGAATGATTGCAGCACATGAAAGGCTTCCTGAACAGCCAGTGAGGCTTCATCCAGGGGTTTCTCATTTTGAAGCACTTTTTCGGCTTCTTCAATATCTGGATTTTGGGAGGTGATTTTTTCTGGAGCAATTTCAGAAAGTTCTTTCCCGGCGGGAGCGAGGAATCCATCATCACCGACGCATCCGATAAGATATTCTACAATAGCGACGATACGCGGAGGGCGTTTCCATTCGCGGAGCTGGTTTTTTAAATAATCCTGAAGACTCTGAAATCCCTTGCTTTCGGGGTGTATTTCATCGTCGTCCGGGTCAGGAGAATTCAGATCTTTGAGAGGGGCCTCATAATTCTGAAATCCATCGGACATGTATTTATCCCAGTCAATATCATTGTCGTTTTGAGAATTCATGAGCTCATGTTCACCCTCGGCATTATCGCTGTGGTCGTTTAGAGTCTCATGAGTCTCTTGAGAATTGTCCAGCTCTGGTTTTGTTTCGCTGTCTTCTATTTCTAAAAGAGGATTGGTTTCCACTTCTTGCTTGATCGCTGTTTCTAAATCCAGCGTATTCATTTGCAAAATGGTAATTGATTGAAGCATTTGTGGCGACAGAGTTTGTTCCAGTCGCATGCCTTGTCCGAGATGCATTCCTATATCCATAATAACTCCTAATCCAAACGGAAGGATTCTCCAAGGTAGATTCGACGGGCCTCTTCATCTTTTGCAAGGTATTCTGAAGATCCTTCAGTCAACACTTCGCTCTTGTACATGATGTAAGCACGGTCAGTAATAGAAAGGGTTTCACGCACGTTATGATCCGTGATAAGAATTCCCATGCCTTTTTTCTTCAATTCAGAAATAATGGATTGAATATCTGCAACCGCGATAGGGTCGATACCTGCAAAAGGTTCATCCAGGAGAAGAAAGTCTGGATCAGAAGCGAGAGCTCGTGCAATTTCTAAACGGCGGCGTTCACCACCAGAACAACTGAATGCTTTTGTTTTGCGCACATGAGTGATTTTGAATTCTTCAAGAAGTGTTTCAAGGCGTTCTTTGCGTTCACTTCTTTTTAAGTCGCGTGTTTCCAAAATGGCCATGATGTTATTTTCGACGCTCATTTTTCGAAATACGGAGGGTTCTTGGGGTAAATAACCCACACCTAACCGAGCTCTTCGATACATGGGCTTTTCGGTTAATTCCACATCATCTAGAAAAATGTGTCCCCCATCAGGGCGCACCATGCCCACAATCATGTAAAAGGTCGTTGTTTTTCCTGCGCCATTGGGGCCAAGAAGACCTACAATTTCGCCTTGGGAAACACTGATTGAAACATCGCGCACGACTTGGCGTCCACTGTAAACCTTACAAACATTTTCTGTACGAATTGTTCGAACTAAGTGGTTCATTTTTGGGTCTCTCCCTGGGCTTTCTTTTTCTTTGTGGCGATTAAATGTTTCAACGGGCTTCTTGTGGAGTCCTTTTTCGTTTGGGATGGGTTCATGCTGCCTTTGATTTTTTCTTTTTCTAAATCAAAATAGCGACCGCTTGCAAGTGTTTTATCACCGACCATTTTCAAATGTTTCACTTTGCTATCCTCAAATGAAATATAAATGGTATCCCCTGCCGACTCATTGCGTCCAGAGATACTGCGGTCATTTTTTACATGAAAATACGTACTTTTGGCTTCACCAGCGATCACCGCTTTTTGGAGTTTTCCTTCTTCAAAAGAAAGATCCAAACGGGATCCATCCATAAGGTTTTGGTACTTTGCTAAATCGGATTCATAAAAGAGACCGTGGGCGTTTATGTTCACATACAGGCGCAACATTTTATTGTTCTTGAATTCGGCAAAAAGAGTATCTCCTGTGGCTTCCGTAAACTGATCCGGTTTTCCTTTTTTGCCTGGTTCATGTTGTTTGCCATGAGCGTTGCGAATTACCAGCGCAGAACGAAGCATCCGTGATTCGCTGTCAATGACCAAGTAAATGGAATCCCCTGTCAGTTCATAATTTTTCATGA
The DNA here is from genome assembly GCA_001873075.1 of Fibrobacteres bacterium CG2_30_45_31. Taxonomy (GTDB): domain Bacteria; phylum Fibrobacterota; class Fibrobacteria; order Fibrobacterales; family Fibrobacteraceae; genus UBA1313. Next base: position 2,105 of record MNYL01000256.1, read on the forward strand.
CACATTTAGGATGCCCTTTCAAGGCGAGCCAATTATTTTTTTTATCTAAAAAAGCCGTGTCACAGGTGATGACATAATCTTTTTCGGTGACTACCACTTCGCGAAACGCCTGTGCGAATTCATTTTTTTTGTCGTAAGTAATGTATTTGGCTTTGACTGCAACGGTGTCGATCGTTTTGTCTTTGCGTTTTTCATATTGATGCAGCAATGGTTTTTCGGGAAGAATTAAAAATTCTTTTTGCTTGTCATAAATAAGATATTGACCGAAAAAAGCATAGGTACCGGCGGAGTCTTTGGCTGTAACATCTCCGGTGGCGGTGGCGGTTTCGGTTTTCTTTCTATAGTTTCCACTTCGAGCTTGTATAAATCCATCAGGATGGGTAAATAAGAATCCCCCATCACATTGCACCAGGTCTACGTCTTTATTCCAGACGGCACGTTGCGTGCGGAATTGTATAGAGTCATGGATAAAGTGAACTCGACCGTTTAAAACTAAATGCCCCGCTTTTTGAGAAACTGCAAGGCTATCTGCATGTCGCATAATCAATGGAGATGATTGAGCAAAAAGAGATGTGGTTGTGCAAAAAAGAACTCCGCAAAAAGCGAGGATTCCGAAAGGGTTCATGGAGAGCCTCTCGTCGTTTTATTTTGAGAAGGGAGGGGGTGTTTGGGTCGCAACAATGGGGGTGCTGTATATTTCTTTGCCGATTTTCTTTTTTGATCCGATATTTTTTGCGGCTGTGGCTTTGGTTGTAGCTTTAGAGAAGAGCTACTGGAAAGAGCGACGGAAGAGGATGAAGCTAATTGGGCTTCGTTTTCTTTCTCGTCTTCTTCTTTAAGGCGTTTGGCGGCATCTTGGAAAATGCCCGTTACGTTAGAAAGAATTCTCCAGTGATCCATACGAGCATCGCTTTCAAATCCCTGACCTTGAAGGACATCCCCATTTTCGCTCACGACACGTACATAACTTTCCGTTTTCACCAAATTATCGGTTTTGTGCCAAAGAAGAGAGTCGGCGCGGACAGAAGCTCCTTTAGGCGTCAGAGCATAAACATGCCCATAAGCAAACACAAAATTCATTCGCGTATCGAGAGTTCCCGAGTCCGCACGGAGAAAGGCGACTTTGTCGCCTAAGGAATCAAAAATGTCCACAATAATCGGTTTAGCAAAAACCTTTTCGCTTCCTGCCCACCTTTCGAGGTAAGCTGTTTTAAGTTTCCAGGAAAGTACTTTTTTTTCATAAAAATCGAGAAGAGTCGTGTCGGTAAAAAGCATCATAGGGCGATCAGGTGGTTCTACCCAAGGAGGTTCTTCGTCAAGTTCTTTGCAACCGTTCCAAAGGATGGCAAAACCAAGACACAAGGGGATTAAAAAAACCTTTGCGCTTATCTTGCCAGAGAATAGCAAAAATTGTGCCATATTTCAAAATTACAATTTATAGCTTGGCAAATTTTAAAATTTTGCTAAAAAACGTCAAAAAAAGAAAAGCCCCTGAAGAGGGGCTTGGGGAATGAGTCAGAATATCCCATTAAACAGCTGCCGAAAAGAGGAAAATAGCAAGTGTTTGCGCAGACAGAATCCGGAGCAACATGGTGAGAGGGTACACAGATGCGTAGGCTACATTTGTCGCATCTGAAGGGGCAATGGCATTCGCGAATGCAAGTGCCGGAGGGTCAGTCATGGATCCTGCTATTGTACCGCAGAGGGAAAGGTAATTCACTTTGAATATGCAGTGGCCGATGACACCTACAATT
>MNYL01000097.1 GCA_001873075.1 Fibrobacteres bacterium CG2_30_45_31
CTTTTTTTGCCTTAGCATAAATCTCACCCCCAAGCGAATGGTTTTTGAAACCGTGAGTTCGCGGTTTCCCCGTCTAAAGCACAAAAAAGCCGCAGCAAATTTGCTACGGCTTTTGAAAAGGCAATAAAAGTTACTTCAGTTGCGGGCAATTTGCTGTTGCAGCATTATCCACTAAATTAGTATTCGTCCCCGGCTTAGAGCCCGTAGGAACGGACCATTCTGAATAATCTATAATCCCATTTTCATCTGTCCACACCAGCCGAATACGACCGTATGAATTACACAAATTTGCGGCATCTACTGTCAATGCTACAGAATTTTTTGTGTAACTAAACGTAATTGGGGTAGCCTCGACATCTCCCTCCACCCAAATAATCTCATAATTCAAAGATTTTGTGTACTCAGATTGTTCTACGGTTTTATTCAATGGGTTCGTCGGAATCACAATTTCAACAATCGGGGAAATGACAACATTGGGAACCAATCCCGTAGGTGCCTTAAATACAATATCAGAATCATACGCTGTTTGAATGGACACACTCACATCGTTAGAATAATCGGAGCGACCTAAATTATCGTAAGCTGCAACCCGGTACGATCCCAAACTTATATCCGTACCACTCTTCACGGAATCCAAAACCACCCGATTCACATCTTGAGCAAGTGTATCCACAACGGCCCAGTCCTGCGTCTCTGTGTTGTACTTTTCAAGAATAAACCCAGATTCACGACGCACGAGTGAAGTCGTATAATTCCAAGACAATAACCACACGCTCGGCGCAAGACGCGCAGCGGTCAATGAGGATGGAGCGGATAAATCTGTCAACGCCACATCTCCATCAATAGTCACCTCACTACTATAAGAAGAATGTACTGCATCTTTATAAGCACTTACACGAAATGTGCCTGATGCCTTTACAGCAAAAACATAGCGATAAGTATCCACACCTACACTATCAAAAACTTCCCAGGTATTTTTACTTTCGTTAAACTTATCTATTTGGAATCCTTTTTCGGACACCGATCCTTCAGCATACGTCCAGGCCAATATCCAAGTTTCTGTAGCATTTTGAAAAGCAGTCAAGCCGCTCACAGTACCTAGATTGGAACTCCCTGCCGATGTAGAAGAAGATGCAGAAGAAGACACACTAGAAGAACTACTTGTCGTCCCCGTGGAGGAAGAGCTTTTAATACTCGATGACAAAGAAGAGGAAGAATTATCCTCATCATTAGCACTCGTTGTATTTGAACACGCGGCTAAACCAAAAACAAATAGCAACCCTGCGGTTATACCGAGCTGTTTATAAAACATAAAGCTCCTCCAGAAAGATTGTACATGACAAGAGAACACTCTAAAAATAACTTCGTCTTTCTTAAAGTGTTCATCCCTATTCAGTCCTAGTCTTTAAACTTTACCTGTTTACTGCCTGCAACGACTTCACCCACGTGGTAGAAAGTTTCACCTTTTGCCCGAAGGTGAGCCTCCACTTCAGCACGGTCAGCCGGATCTATGAACAAAAGCATTCCTATACCCATATTAAAGGTGGAATACATTTCGTCTTTTTCAACACTTCCCGCCTCTTGAATCAGTTGGAAAATGGTCGGCACGTTCCAGCTGGTGCGATCAATAATCACATCCACATTATCGGGAAGAACACGCGGAATATTTCCTTGATAACCTGAACCCGTCACATGGACAAGCCCTTGGAGTTTTTTCTTGTTCACAAGTTCAATCAAACTCTTGTAATAGCTACGATGTGGCACGGCGAGTGCTTCACCCACCGTTTTATCCATACCGTCCACATGGCTCTCTAGTTTGTACTTCGCCACTTCAAACAAAGCTTTGCGAGCTAGAGAATAACCATTCGTGTGGAGACCGGTGGAGGGTAAACCAAGAATTATAGAACCCGGTTTAATCTTTTTTCCATCAATAATATTGTCGCGTTCCACAACACCAACGATTGTACCCGAAATATCATAATCACCGGATCCATAAAAGCCTGGCATCTCAGCCGTTTCACCGCCAATCAACACCAAATCATTTTCACGACAGGCCTTACTCATACCTGCCACAAGACTATCCATCACCCCAGGTTCCAAACGACCTGTAGCGACATAATCCAAAAAGAATAAAGGACGAGCCCCCTGCACCAAAATATCGTTGCAGCAATGGTTCACAATGTCCTGACCAGGCAAGTCATGTGTGCCCAGTTCAATATCCACTTTCAATTTGGTCCCCACACCATCCACGGAGCTTACAAGCACTGGATCCTTAAGACCCAAATGATTGAGAGTAAAAAGGCCGCCGAAATTGCCGACATCGCCTAATACCCCTTCGTTAAATGTGGTACGAACGGATTTTTTAACGCCAACCATAGCTTGATCGGCGCGATCCAGTGATACACCTGCGTCTGCGTAGTTCATCCTTTCCTCGTGATTACTTTTTCTGGCTTTGCTTCTCGTCAATATTACGAAGCGCATCCAAAATAAGGCTCGTGGTGTCCGACTGTTGGTTGATATTCACCGTTTCGGGCATCAAGTGCGGGTCTAACTTAAATAACGTTTCATCGCCCAGAGAAAGTAAATGCTCCAAAGCATCAGGCCCTGTCAACCGTCCGCTTTTCGCACAACAAATACTACCATCTCTAAACGCAATAAATCCCGACTGTCCATTATTTTCAAACATCACGGTACCCGTAATGCGACTTTTTTCGAGAGTCTGGGCAAAATCAATAAAGGGGAGCACCTTTGCAGAAGCAAGAACCGCAAGACTTTCAAATTCATCAAAAGCCTGATTCTTCGCACGCAAACGGTCTGCGGCAACCTTGTACAAGAACACCATGGTACTCGGGTTCTTTTCCAAAAACTTGACAAAATTTTCACGAGGCATATGCAACACGGTGCAATCTTCAGCAGCGGCAACAGTATTACTCGTTTTTTCATTACAAAGAATCGACATTTCACCAAAACAAGCGCCCGTTTCTAGCCAAGCCAAAACATTGTAGTGCCCATCAGGGAGAATCCGCCCACAAATCTGAGCTCTTCCACTTTGTAAAACACAAAAAGATTCGCCATCCATTTCTGCGGTAATAATCACATCACCCGCATCATATTCACAAATTTGGGAATTGAGTAAGAAAAAATCCGCAGATTCTCGAGGAATCTGTTGCAAAAAAGGAACGCCCTTTTCGTAAGAAGCGGAAATCCAATCACCTATACCAGCATGAGCCTTCATATAATTTACAAGTTAGAAAGATTCCGATACCAACGGAATCTCACGTCCTTAAAAATTCCCGGATGCAAGATATTTACGAGTTCCAAAAGCACTTTTTCGGGAAAAACGACCGCCCCTTCATAAAAATCGAGTCCTCCTTCCGGGCCTTGACTCAAATCATATTGATAAACCTGATTTTCTCTCCATGCTTTGAACATTACTATGCGAGATTCATTCGCAATTCCTTCTTTATAGTTCCTCCAACTCCCCGGATTTAACCAAAAATCCGCCTCTTTTGCTTCATGAATCACCTTTTCAAGAGGCATGGTTAAAGCACTGGACGTTGTATCTTCGCCCCACAAATACTCACCACCGGCATCTTGAATTAACCGTGCAGTATAACCCATTCCCCCGGAAGCACACCATGTACCTGCCATAGGAAAGCCTGTAAACACCATCGGTTTTGGATCTTTGTCCAATTTTTTCACAAGATCCCGAACTTCTAAATACCTCTTTTCGCTTTCCACAAAAAGGCTTTCCGCCCGAGCTTCACATCCAAAAAGTAACCCAAATAACTTTAACCATTCTGCTTTTGCAAGGGGACTTTTTTCCAACCATTCTGCGGTTAACACCACAGGAAAGGATAAAGACTGAAGTCTAGGAAAATCATCATAAATCGAGGCCCCCGTTGCAAAATCCAGTACCAAATCTGGTT
>MNYL01000150.1 GCA_001873075.1 Fibrobacteres bacterium CG2_30_45_31
TAGGCTCCATGAGATGGTATGTGAAAAAGGCAGAGCAAAACTAAGCTTTTTTGGAGAGAAAAAAAGCCATCATTTACAACGACAGGCAAGATTCAGGGGTTCGTTCTCATAAATAAAAAAGCCCTAAATAACTAAAGGAAAAAAAGAACATTTAAGCAAAAAAGTAAAGAGAAAAAAAGTTCAGAAATTCGATTATTAAATAATCAGTTAATTAATAAAAGGGGTTAGAAAGAATAATTGGGGGGATCAGTCAAAGTTGCAAAACAGCTAAAGGGGACCTTTTTTCAGCCCCTTTTTTTGGGGGGGTAATTTTTTTGAAGAATCAAAGGATCTCTGCCGCAAAAGTTTGCTCCTAAAGACTAGAAATCTTTTAATAATAGGCCTCTGGATACAGACTCTAGAGTATACACAGAAAGGAATTAAAAAATATTTCTATCAGAAGTCTAAACTTATTATTATTTCCATAGTAACCAAGGGAGTATTATGGAAGTGACCTTAACTAATTTAAGTGTGATTGTTGGGTTTTTCACTTTAGTACAGAGCATTATTGCTTTTTTTGTCAATAGTGTCTCCGAGCACAAAAAACTACAACTCAAAATCATGCAAAATTGTATTGAGCAATACAGGAAATTTGCTGATAATGATAATGTTTCTGAAAAAGAAATTCAAGCTTACTTGGGTTTGATCAACGAAGAAATTTATTACTTGAGAAAAAAGTTGGTGCCGAAAGATATTGGAAATGAGTGGCTCATAAATATGATTAATTACCTCCCGTTATTTTCATCAGAGGATGGTAAAAAAACTGACTTTGAGAATCCTGTAAATAGGGAAATTCTACAAAAGCGAAAGAGTATCTTCATGGATAAAGACCAAATGAACAAATTGATTCCTTACCCTAGAATTATGGAACTTATTGTTCTTCGGAAAGGGATCAAAAAAATCGAGGTTTCCACAAAGTTGAGTGAAGAATATGAAAATTACGAAACGATTACTGCTTGGAAAAAAGAAGTGCTTGAAGAATTACTAAAGAATGTGAAAAAAGTTTCCCCAAAAAATCGAAGTGGATTGGTTTCGTGAGGGCCCCTCTAAAAATTGTTTTGCGGAAGTGGAATCGAATGAGATCGATTGGGAGCAGGAATGATTGACGACCAATTGATTTTTTGGAATAGTCATTCCAAGAAAATGAAAGAACAGCGCAAAAAATAATGTAAAAAGCATGAGAGAAGGTTAGTTTTACCGCATGACCCTCTTTGAAACCTTAGACTACCGCGAATATCTCAAAACATACTACGAAGAGCGTAAGGCAGAGAAAAATTATTTCTCATACAAAGTCTTTGCAAATGCTGTGGGGATGGACCAGAGTTTTCTCGCAAAAATACTGGTAGGGCACATGCATCTCCCTCCAGAAAAAATAGGGGCCTTCAGCGAGTATCTGAACTTGTACGGGACAGAGAAAAGCTACTTTGAAGCTCTTGTGCATTTTGGACGTGCAGGGACTGCGGCGGAAGCTAAAATCTGGTTTGAAAAGCTTCAATCCCTTCGACCTCCGCAGTACCGGATTCTCTCTGTAGAACAACTCCAATATTTTGCCCACTGGTATACTCCTGTGGTGCGGGCTCTTGTGGGTTGTATCGAACAAGGAGATGCCCAAAAAATCGCACAAAGTATTTCTCCTGCTATTACAAAACAAGAAGCAGAATCCGCTTTGGAAACCTTACATCGCCTTGACATGCTTGAAGATGAAGGAAATGGAAAATTACGCCTTCGGGAGCCCCATGTGGGATCGGGTCGTGCTCCGGGTCTTGTCGGAGGGGAGCCCTCTGCATTGCTTTTGCGCGATTATCACCGACAAATACTCCACATTGCCGAAAGGTCTCTCGAATATGTTCCTTCTCAAGATCGGGATATTAGCTCTTTAACCGTCGCTCTTGATGATGCGGCCACAGAAGATATTCGTGTCATGACCCGTGAGTTTAGAAAAGCAATTCAAAAAAGAATTGACCAGGTAACTGAAGCAAATCGAGTCTATCATATTAACATTCAAATAATTCCGGTAACGCACCCATCGGAAAAAGGATAAAAATGAAAACAATAATCAATAAAACTATCGCTCACTTTACACTGATGTGTGGCGTGGCCATTTTTGTTGCTGGTTGTCTGGAAACAAAAACCCAAGGCCCAGGCAATTCCACAGAAGCAGAAAATGCGCTTGCTTTTATTGTAGTAAATAAATCGGGTAGCGTTATCAGTGGCGTGGGTGCGACGCTTTGCGAAAACGCAGCGGCCTGTGATAATCCTGTCGCTGAATCGGTATCCGATGATTCCGGGAAAGTGCTTATCGACAGTGTAAGTGATGGATCTTATTTTCTCACCTGCACACAGGATACGCTTCAAAAAAGCATGAAAATAACATTCACCGGTGGCAAAATGCTGGATCTCGGTCGGGTAGAACTATCGGATTCGGGACTTATTGTTCTTGAAGATTCTACGGCCGATAGTGTAGCGGTTTGGGTAGGAACCTGGGCATACCAGTCTGTGGGCGATTCTAGCACAGAAGAATGGGGATTCATATTGGGGGCAGAGGATACTTTCTCTTCTTGGAGATATGAATGGTGGACTGCTGTAACGGATCCTGGAATTTCTCATGCACCGGCGGATAGCTTGTGGGCACAAGGAACCTGGAGCGATGCGGGTACTTTTGTTTCTCTATTCCCTTCGTATGCGGATAGTATTCCTGATAGCCTTTTGACATTCTACAGCAATGTACACATTCTCTTATTTCCAATTACATCCATAGAACAGAATATGCGCTGGACCGGAGGATTCCTGTTTTACTCGACGAAAGATTCGTTACTGTTTCTGGGTGATGTTGATGTCTACCAAGGTGAAAGTAGTACCCTTGTCGGTATTTGGGAAAATACCTACACCAATGCCGATGTTCAAAAATTTGTGTTTACCGAAGAAAATACAGTTTCTATCACACAGGGCGATGCCGTTTCTTCCGGAACCTGGGCTATCAATGGGGCTCATCTCGAAATATCGTGGGATAATTCCACACTTTCTAAATTTTACACCATTAACAACGGAAAATTAATTCTGCTCGACTTTGATGATGGGGCTGTATTTTACCGTAGAGAATAAGGAACGGCTCTCGAAGTGGCGATGCACCATCGCAAAAAAAGGCAGATGTAAGTGCATCGGCCTTTTTTATTTCATTGCTCCACTCTTCCCCAGAGGGGAACTTTTACTTTACAGGAATAGTCAAAGTCACTGTATTTGTAGGGCTATTCGCGGGAGCAACCTGAATCACCACAAGACCCGTAAAATTCTTGGATGCTGTGAGCGAAATGGAATTCTCGGCAGTATTAAGGGAACCGCGTTGCAAAAGCTTGCCCTGGAGATCGCAGATCTTATAGACGTATTTGCCTGGATTCAAACCCTGAAGCATAATTGCCCCATCGGTATTCACTGCGCGGAGGTTTTTACCAAAAGCAACTTGCGGTGTTTGAAACCCGGTAGGTTTCTGTTTTACATCCAATTCTAAATCCATAAATTCGATGATATAAGAGCCATCGCTCTCGGCGGTGATTTCTGCACCTTTCTGGGAAACAATAGCATCGGTACTGACAGAGGATTTATCAATAGTGACGCGCAATTTTACGCTTTTGGGCATTTTAGCATGGGGAGAAACCCATTGCATGTGGAACCCTTCAGAGTTTGTCTGTGCTTGCACGGTATCCATGGTGAAACTTGCACGAAAGTAAGATCCTATCCTTTGATAAGTATTGATCCAGACATTTTTGCTAATGGCCACGTGGAACAAAGTATTGATATCGGCTTGAGAAATAATATCCCAGTCGCCGCCTACAC
>MNYL01000190.1 GCA_001873075.1 Fibrobacteres bacterium CG2_30_45_31
CCAAAGTCCATCGGCATTGATGTCCCAGAAAAAACGTTCTGGTGTGAGATTGGGAGCGATGTTCCTAATGGGGATGGATAGGCTGCTGAAGGACGAATTTAAAGTGGTGTCAGAAAGAGAGCGAATAAATAGAGATGCGGGCGATAAATAATAGGTGTGTTTAAATGAATTAAGAGACTTGTCGGTAATTTTGAGAACTAAAGGTTGCCACAAAGGAGATGTCCCCGCGCTGAAAAAAATACGCAAGGTGTCTCGTTGAAAAGTCCAATTCGAATAAGAGACTCCATTATACGAAACACTGATGTTCTCGCGACTTAAGGGGAGTCCTTCATCATTAATTCGAAATAAAACCGTGTCCGCAAATGGCAACGAATCACTTTCACTACCCATGGGTTTTACTCTAGGGGGAAGGGCGTCTTTCAATACAAGGGTATCTAAATCAAGAACAGATCCCGGAAAAAGTGTAAATGATACGGTGTCTAACTGATAATCAGGATAAAGTTCATTATAAATAAATAGCTCGTAGTCCCCGCGCGTCAGAGGGCTAAAGTGGAAGTGGCCCGTTTTTAAATCATTGGCGATTTCACTCGTGGAAATGACGGTTCCTTCTTTTGTTCGAAGGGAGGAACGCAGACCTGAAAGTGCCTCTGTTCCTCCAGAGGTTACCATGGCTTCAATTCCACTACCGGATTGAATTCCTTGAGTGTAAAAAGTCGAATGAATTGCATTTTTTGCCACCATGCTAAACTCATCATAGGCTTTCACATTCCAATAAAATTTTTTCGATAAAGGAAGTGTTTTAAAACATTCAAAGTAAGGCTGATGGAGAATGGTATCCACATACAAGGACTCGTTATCGTAGATTGAAAAATGATAGGAAATTTGGGAATTAGGGTCAGAGTCTGTCGCATTCCATGCGAATGATATTCCTGAAAGAGGATCGACCCCTTGCGCTTTGTTTATGGGAATAAAATGGACATTATCTAAAATTGGAGGAGAAGAAATCCATAAATGAAGTGTATCAGAGAGCGTGTCTCCGAAACGATCCAAAAGGACAAACTGAATAATGTGATGACCTGCTTCTTTAATCGCTGTTTTAAAACTGAACTCGGAACCCATTCTAGTGGAATCCAGTTCCCAATAATAATCGCGCATTCGAATGGATTTAGTGGGTTCCACCACAGCGATGAAAATAACACTATCCGTAGGGAGCAAGGTATCGGCTTTATAACGAGTACCGACAGAGTCCAGAGCAAGAGTGAGAAACGCTTTCACTTGGACTGTATCTGATTCCGTTTCGGTGTATTTACCATTGTCATAGTCCAAACAGCCATTTCCAAACAAAGAAAATAGGACTAACGAAACAACAACGAGTGGAAAGAAAATTTTGGTCATTCATTTTCTCCCGTTGTATCAATGACCGTAAAAGAACGCCAGTTTAAAGTGTCTGCATCACCAAAAGAATCTACAACCCATACACGGAATCGATGGATTCCTTCAGAAAGCCCCGCTTGTTGAACTTGCTGAAGATCACTTGTAGAATAAATGGTGGAATCAATTTGAAGAAAATGGGAACACGTTTCACCCTCATCAGAATCCGTAGAGGCCCACGAAAAAAAGAATGTGGTAAAAAAATTGCCGTACAAAGTATCACCCTCTGATGGCGTTGTTGTTTCTTCCATTTGCGGGGGCGTATTGAGAATGACCTCAAAAGCCAGCATCAAAAAATTATCTTCTTTATCAGTCACTTTAAGTGTATTGGGTATGGTTCCATTAGAATCAATATCTATAATTCTGCCGGTCCCCAGTATTTTAGAATCTCGCATCCACACAAAGTCTAATTGATTTGAGTCGGATGAATGGGACACTTTCGCTTTCAACGAAAAAGCGGAATTGGGAGCTACTTTGAGATTCGTAGAATCATCGTGGCCATCTTGAATCATGAGAATAGAGATCGTAGGAATAGAGGGGGTCGTATCTGGGGTTTCTGGCGTCGTTAAACAACTTGCAAGCATTAGGGGTGCAATAACGGAATAAATGAGAAATAGCGTCCACCTGATAGAACTCATAGATCTTAAATCTAGCTATATTCAAAAATATGAGTCAAACAAATCTTCAATATAAGACCGCCATGAATCGCCTTGAGGAAATATTAACTCGCTTAGACGAATCAGACATGGGGGTCGACGAACTTTCTTCTCAGGTTCAAGAAGCGACCTCTTTGCTTCGTCAATGTAGGCAAATATTAACGGAAACTGAAAAAAATGTTCAAGAAGCTTTGACTTCTTTGGATGGTGAGATCGAAGAGGCTCCTTAGTTTATTGGAATTGTGGAATGTCTAGTGTGGTGATTCAAGTCGAAAATCTTTCTGTTTGGTACCCTCTTCGAAGTGGCATCTTTTCCCATGTGGATCGCTATGTTAAAGCGGTGCGGGGTCTCTCTTTTTCTCTTAGAAAAGGTGAAATTCTAGCGGTTATTGGAGAATCGGGGTGTGGCAAATCAACTCTTGCTCAAGCTTTAGTTGGGCTTACGCCGTGGCATGATGGTTCCTATTCCCTTTTTGGCGAAGAAGTAGAGGTAAAATCTGGAGCGAGTTGGAAGTCTGCTAGAGAAAAAATTCAGATGATTTTCCAAGATCCTTTTTCGAGCTTAAATCCTCGGCAATCGGTTTCCGAAATACTTTGTTATCCACTACTCACCAGAGGCTTTTCTCGACTTGCGGCTTTAGAGAAGGCGAACGATATACTGGAGAAAGTGGGACTATCTTCTGAAGTTCTTGAAAAATTTCCCCATGAGTTTTCCGGAGGGCAAAGGCAACGTATAGGTATTGCGCGGGCCTTAATGCTTTCTCCCAAGATACTGGTTTGCGATGAAGTGACGAGTGCTCTTGATGTTTCTGTACAAGCACAAGTTTTGAAATTATTGGATGAACTTCGGAAATCTCTCGATCTTTCTCTCATTTTTATTTCTCATGATATGCAAGTGGTGAAAGCTTTTGCGGATCGTGTTCTTGTCATGTACCTTGGGGAAACGATGGAAGAAGGTTCTGTTGAATCTGTTTTACGCTCTCCTCAACACCCTTATACGCGAGCGCTTATTCGAAGTATCCCTACATTAGATCGCGGTTGCCCGCCAGAAATTCTGGGGGGTAATATTGAGCCTCTTCCCGATGATTTCTTGGGCTGTTGTTTTGTTTCGCGTTGCCCTGAATCCATTGATGCTTGCCGTAAAAAAAATATTGAAATGCATACCGATGGATTTTCTGGCGTTCGCTGTTTACTTTGTGCGAAATAGGAATTATGAACGATTTTATTCTCATCATGGAAAAAATGGCTCAGGGCGGCAGTGCTCTTTCTCATTTACCCGATGGTCGTGTTTGCTTTGTAGATGGAGCTTTGACAGGGGAATCGGTACTTGTTGAATTAACACAACAAAAAAAAGATTTTGCCAAAGGATTTGCAAAAAAAATCATGGAGCCCTCTCTTGAACGTGTCACTCCATTTTGCCCCTTGTATGGAAAGTGTGGTGGTTGTTCTCTGCAACATGCTTCCATGAAATTTCAGGAACAGGCCGCGCGTCAAGTTGTTGAAGAACTTTTTGGGCGCTTTGCCAAAGAGAAGCTTCCTCCAGGTTGGAAAATTCATTTTGGATCTCCTTTTCATTACCGAAATCGGGCCCGTTTTGTGCGCCATGGAAAACAATGGGGTTTTAGGGCGCGAGATAGTCATGACGTTATCCCTCTTTCGGATTGTCCTATTCTGAGTCGTGGCCTTGCTCAAGCATTAAAAGAAGACAGTCCACATTGGCCGTGGGTTCCAGAACTCAATGTATTTGATAATGGGGATGGTTGTGTTTCCATTTATCACGAAAAAATGTCCCCCAGTGAAAGCCTTAAGAAAAGTGAAAATAAAGTCTCTTTGATGGGACAAACTTTGTCCATGGATGCTTCTGTTTTCTTTCAGTCTAACTTGGGCTTATTGCCGGAACTTGTGAAAACGGTTCAGAATGCTGCGGGGACGGGGCGTTGGCTTATTGACTTGTTCAGTGGAGTAGGTTTTTTTGCCTCATTTTTGCAAGATCAATTTGACCGGGTGACCACTGTAGAACGGGATTCAAATTGTTTGCGTCA
>MNYL01000055.1 GCA_001873075.1 Fibrobacteres bacterium CG2_30_45_31
AAAGCGTACCGGAACTCCCGCGCATCGGCACGTTGTCTACACTGACACCCCCAGGAGTTTCAGAGATGACTGTATAAATTTCTGCGCGCCCAGAGAGTGAAAGGTGAGCGTTACTTGTAGTGTAAGGGAGTTTCCAAGTATAGACAGTGAGGTTTCCCAGAGTATCAATTTGAGGATCTATGGCACGTCGTTTTTCTTTTCGTATCTGGGTTTCAGTCACAGAATCTTTCTGAATTTCATATTCTCTTTCGTAAATAAGTTTAGTTGTGAATTTGGATCGCTTGGTACCTACCAAAAGACGAATTTGTGAAAAATTTCCTGCATGGGAAAATTCGCTTTTTCGCACATGTTTCTGGATGAATATTTCCGCCTTGCCGTTTAACTCAGAAAATTGAGCCATCGGTCCGTAGCGATTGTGTGAGGCCTCTTGGGATTCTGGCCCAAACAACAGGTGACGCTCCAGATTCCCGTGGCTCCTGTAAAATAGGGCCATGGAGGGCACTTCTAAAATAGCAGGGAGCATTCCAACACCACTTCCTCCAAAGAAGCTCTGCATGTTTTCGCGTAGCGTCGCGGAAATACGGTCTTCTTCGATCTGAGAATCCCCATAATGAATAATGTGGATGATAGCACTATCTTTTTTCGCTTTTTCTATGCTTTCAAAAAAGCGATCCAACCAAGTGGGATCGTTATCAGGAAAATCGAATCGGGTGGAACCATTTTTGAAAAAATCTTCATAAAAACGAAGGGAATCTGCATAGGCCGTAAATTGTTTTGCTCGCATTTCCTCCATCATTTTTCGGATGGCTTTTTCCGGGTCTTCTTTCCCTGCTTGTGTGCTTTTATCGGCTTCTATAGGGAAAATACTGGAGAAGGAGGCAAATCGAAGCGTAATGGGCCCTACGGCAATTCCATTTTTCGGAAAAATAAAAGTCAAACCCCCCAACATCGCAAAGAGGACAACGAGCGAAAGGAGGGTCCGAAAGGGCGTCATGACCGGGGAGCCTATTGGGAAATTATTTTTGCTATCGTTTCCGGTGTGCCTGTGCCTAGCTCTCCGGTGGCGAGATTTTTGAATTCAAATTGACCTTCAGGGGCCTTATCGCCATCCACATAGACAACCCATTTGGCACCTTGGTTGTTGGCCTGTTCCATCTGTTTTCCCAGTTTTGCCTCTGCAAGGGGGTGGCTCACAGAGAATCCTTTTGCGCGGAATATTGAGGCGACTTTGAAAATCTGGTCCATATCGTTTGTAAATGAAGCCACATAAACATCCAGAATTTGTTTCGGATCGGGGAGGAGCCCGTGATCGTTGAGCAAATCGGCCAAAACGACATCGCCCATACCGAATCCCACGCCCGGAACTCTCGATCCGCCGAGTTTTTCGCACAAACTATCGTAACGGCCGCCACCGGCGATCGCTCGCATCGATTTGCCCTTATCAAAAACTTCAAAAACGATGCCCGTGTAGTAGGCAAGACCGCGAACAACGCTCAAGTCCAAAGTAACGCAATCGGCGTATCCCGCAGCTTTTAAAGTGCCAAATAACCTTTGAATTTCGGCGAGTGCTTCTTTGGACGCTTCCGACTGGATAATGGCATCGACATCACTGATGCTTTTGCAATTCATAAATTGGTCGAGTTTTTCGGATTGTTCCTTGGAAAGACCTGCTGCGGCAAGTTCCATTTCAAAGGATTCTTTGCCGATTTTAAGTCGACGGTCGAGAATGGGGTACACCTTTGACGCATCAGGAGTTCCAATCTCTTGGAGGTAGGTATTGAGGAGCTTTCTTGAGCTCACACCGATGACAAAATCTTCGGCTTTTAATCCAAAATCGAACAGCATAGAGGTGATCGCTGCGAGGAGATCTGCTTCGGCAAAAATGCTATCGGTACCGATAATATCAAGATTCAGTTGGAAAAATTCACGTAACCGACCCTTTTGAGCCCGTTCATAGCGGAATAAACGTGGCAAACTGAACCATTTGAACGGTTTCTTGAGCGAATTGCCTTTTTGAATCACGAGACGCGCGAGTGTCGGTGTCATTTCGGGGCGTAAGGCAATGCGACGGTCCCCTTTGTCTGTAAAATCGTACAGTTGACTCACAATTTCATCACCGGATTTACCCGTATAAAGTTCCAAATGCTCAAACATGGGACCTTCATATTCTTCGTAGCCAAAACGGAGTGCAGCACGGCGCCAGGTGTCAAAAATAAAGTTCTGAACACGCATGGATTCAGGATAAAAATCCCTTGTCCCTTTAGGGAGTTGGGGTGGTTGGATTTTGGGAGTACTCATGGTGAAAAAAGTTAGTAAAATGGGAAAATAAAAAGCCGTTTTTGCCTTATTTTTCTAAGAATAGAGGCGTATTTTTGCTATCTTTACAGACGAAATGCAGGGATCTTTAAAACCGAATATTTTGGTCACTAACGATGATGGGACCACAAGTGAAACAATGCTTTCACTTGCACGTGCACTTTCCCTTCTCGGGAACGTTTATGTGGTCGCTCCCGATTCTGAAAAAAGTGGGGTGAGCCACGCTTTTACCCATCGTGATGGCCTTGTGGCAACGCAGATTTTTGGAGAACCCCTTTTTAGTTTTTATTCCGTTTCAGGAACCCCTGCCGATTGTGTGAAATTTGCGATCAGTGAGCTCCATAAGACGGTTCCGTTTGATGTTGTTTTTTCAGGCGTGAATATTGGGGAAAATGCAGGCATCTCCGCGATTTATTCGGGGACTGTCGCTGGTGCTCGTGAGGCTGCTTTGTGGGGCCTTCCGAGTATTGCCATTTCTCTTTTTGGTAGAGATGAATATACCCTTTCTCTCGCCATTCAATGGGCCTGTGATACGGTTCAATCGGAAGCCTTCCGAAACATGAATGCGCATAGTTTTTGGAATGTGAATTTCCCGGTCGTTCCTCAAGGGAAATATAAGGGAATTCGCGTCACTCCGATGAACCTCTCTATGTTCACGGACCATTACGTTTTGAAAGCGGGGAAATGGTTTATAGAAGGCGAAAAAGAAGTCAACAGTATGGAACCCCATTCTGATGACTGGACCCTTTTGCATGGCTATGCATCCCTCACTCCGATGAGCCTCGACCAAACGGCGGTAGAGGAAATTGTGAATTTACAAGCTTTAAAGCTTCCGAATTTTGATCAACAAGGATAAACCAATGTCAGAGATTAAACCTGAGGTTAAACTCAAGCCCGGAACCAATGTTAGTACCCTTATTGAAAAGGATATGCAGGATTGCTATTTGCGCTATTCCATGAGCGTGATTGTGGCCCGTGCTTTGCCTGATGTAAGGGATGGCTTCAAACCGGTGCATCGTCGTGTGATGTATGGGATGTATGACTTGGGTCTGTTTCCTGGAAAACCTTACAAGAAGAGTGCGCGTATCGTCGGTGACGTCATCGGTAAGTACCATCCGCATGGGGATACCGCAGTGTATGAGACCATGGTTCGTATGGCTCAGGATTTCTCTCTCCGTTATCCTCTCGTGGATGGCCAGGGAAACTTTGGTTCTGTGGATGGTGATAGTGCGGCTGCTATGCGTTATACCGAAGCGAGACTCACTCGTTTTGGCGAAATGATGCTCGAAGATTTAGATAAAGATACCGTGAACTTTGGCCCGAACTACGATGAATCCATGAAGGAACCTCTCGTCATGCCAAGTGCATTCCCGAACCTCCTCGTGAATGGTTCTTCGGGTATTGCCGTGGGTATGGCGACTTCTATGGCTCCGCATAATTTGCGTGAGATTACGAAAGCGATTCATGCGTATTGTGAAAATAACGATATTACGGGGGAAGATCTTCTTCAGTATGTGACAGGTCCTGATTTCCCTACGGGTGGAATCATCTGTGGTCGCAGTGGTATCCGCGAAGCCTATCTCACGGGTCATGGCAAAGTGCGTGTGCGCGCTAAAGTAGATACCGAAATAGATGCCAAGGGTAAA
>MNYL01000130.1 GCA_001873075.1 Fibrobacteres bacterium CG2_30_45_31
AATCCTGCTGCTGATTCGAACCTGCAACGGGACCACAGTTGTCATATTTCAAATAATCCACACCCCACGAAGCGAAAGTGTTGGCATCTCTGACTTCATTGCCATAACTGCCGCTTTGGGATTGAATATTGTTGTTGTAATGATGGCAGGTGAGAGCTCCCCGGTCTCCGTAAACGCCAAACTTGAGACTCTTGGAGTGGATATAATCGCCGAGAGCTTTCATGCCACTGGGAAATCGTGTTGGATCGGCCCGCAAATTGCCACTCGCATCACGGGACGTTGCCATCCAGTTATCGTCAAGATTGAGGTAGATGTACCCTGCATCCCGCATTCCCGAAGTCACCATGACATCCGCAATGGCTTTGATTTGGTTCTCGTTGATGTTTTCATGAAAGACATTCCAACTGTTCCATCCCATGGGAGGTGTTTTCACCAGGTCGTTGATCTGGGCGGATACACTGGAAAATAAAGTGAAGATTAATGCACCTGTTACATATTTTCTGAGTTTAAATGAAAATGTATTCATGAATACAAAATTATCACTAATAGATGCTAGCTCTGCATCTGCTATAGATATTACTGTTGATAAATTATCTACAGGGCGTAAGGCTGAACTCGTGATCCATAATTTCTTTGCATTGCAATTCTTCCGCTCTGGACATGGGTTGTTCTGGTAGCGAACTGTCTGGCGTGAGTCCCATTTTTTTCAGTTTGTCAATACAGGAAGGGTTGTAGGGGATTAGGTCATAGTTTCGTAATCCCAGGGATTTCATGAATTGTGCGATGGCGCGGAGATTTTCATTAGTCGCCGTTATGCCCGGAATCAAGGGTATACGGATTCGGATGTGCACAGAGGTTTCCGCCAGTCGGCGAAGGTTTTGCAGAATGACATCGTTGTTCTGCCCGGTTGCTTGCCTGTGTGCCGAAACGTCCATTATTTTCAGATCGTAAAGGAGATCCCGGGTGTGGGGGAGTAAGTCACGTTCAAAGGCTTCACAATCAAAATACCCGGACGTATCAAAGGCAACGGAAACTCCGTCTTCCCAGAGGGCTTTGACAAGGTCTTTCAGGGCTTGAATATGGAGCAGGGGTTCGCCGCCGCTGAATGTCACGCCCCCATTTGAAACTTGATAGTAACTTTTATCCCGCAGGATCAGTTCATGCAATTCATCGGTAGTGTAGTACCGGATTTTTCTCAAGGGGCTGCTGCTTTGGGATTCCGGATTATGGCACCAGAGGCATTTTAGCGGACAACCCTGCAAAAAAATGACAGTCCGGATTCCTTCTCCATCGAGAAAGGAACCGCGGACTACATCAAAAACGGGCAATGGCATTAGCCGAGAAATTCCAATTGCAAATGCTTTGCCATGAAGGCGAATTTAAACAAATAATTCAGGTTGCCGACATAGCTGACTTTATTGTGCAGAACAAAGTTCAGAATGTCCGGGTTTGCAGAAAACAGAAAGGAACAGATGGATTCCGGATCCTTGAAGTTTACTGCGATATTGGGATTCGGTATTGCCGCTTTCTGCCATGTCATTTTGTTGGAGGCGAATTGAAAACTGACATCCACGGCTCCAGTCTGATCCTGAATCCGGTATTTTCCATTGAATCCAATGATGTTTTTCCGATAGGATTTATCAATGAGATACATAATGGACATCAGTTCCAGCAAAACCTCGAGAATTTTTTCTGTGGCTTTCCCGGAAATACAGTCGTCCAGTTGTTTTAAAAGGGTCCGTTTTCTGAGACTTTTTCCCGGATGAAGGAGATACTGAAGAAATGTTTTAAAAATTGCCATAAGATACCTCTGTGACTCCTTAGGTTAAGGGTACGGCCTGCTGTGTGAAAATATCATACTGGGTCCGTGTGATTAGTTCGTCCTGCATGGCTTCATTGAGATCCTTGAAGTATGCGGAATAGCCCGATACCCGTACCAGGAGGTTGGGATATTTTTCCGGATTTTTCTTGGCTTTTTTCAGGTCGTCATAGGAATAGATGTTGAATTGCACCTGCATGCCTTTGTTCATGAAATATCCCGCTACCAAGTTGCTGAACTGGGTCACGAATTTGTCCTTATCCGTAGTGGAGGTCAAGGGCGAATACTTGATATTCAGCGCATAACCGCCGGGGATGTGGCGGGAATCCAGCTTTCCTACCGCATTAAACGCTGCTGTCAGACTCTCGGTATTCTGGGAAGAGGGCGTGATGCCGCTGGAAAACACGGTGTTGGCGTCGTGTCCGCTGGGAAGGGCCCAGCCGATTTTCCCCAGTCCCGCATGGTTCGTCATGGTCCAGAACGCCGACCGGTATTTACCGCCGCGGTAGTTGGTTCTTTTCTGATATGCTTCATACAGAAATTGTACCAGTTCTTTGGAGTTCTGAACCGCCATAGAGTCTTCTGTGCCGTACTTTGGGGCGGCTTTCAGCTTCTTCTGAATGTCCTTTTCGGTTTTACTGGAAAAATTATTCTGGACTGCCTGTACAATTTCACCAAGAGTCGCCATTTTGTTTTCAAGAACGTACTGGATGGAATTCAGAGAGTCCGTGACATCGGCAAATCCGATATGCGTCACCCCGGAAGAGTTGTATTTCGCACCGCCGAAAATCAGATCCTTCCCGGCTTCCATCGGTCCGTGGAAGAGGCCCGAAAGCAATGGTGTGGGGAGATACTTCTGGTACATGTGCCCGAATATTTCGTTGAGGTCGATGGCCTGTGTCAGCAACCATTGGAGCTGTTTGTAAAAAGCATCCTTGAATTCGCCAAAATTCTGGAACTTCGCCGGATCTCCGGAAGGAAAACTGATGAGGTGGTCGCCAGTGATGTAGGGTCGCCGTCCATTATACAAGGCAAGGTCCATGGCGGCCGTCAGATTGAGGAGTATGGAAGAAGAGGAAGAGTATTCACGGCCCGCACTTCCCAGTTCCACACAGCCGATGATCGCATAATCGCGGGCGTCTTCAGTTTTCACGCCCTGATTCTCTAGCGTATCGATGCAGGTTTCATCATTGTAGAACGCCGGGATGGCTTTTGTGTTCACTATGACTTCGCTGACTCTTTTCCTGTAAGTTTCGCCGTTGAGCGGATGGTACCGCGCATTCACATTGGGGTCCCGGATTTCCAGCAGTTCCACGGCCCGCAACAGGAGATAAGTCATATCGTTGATGGCATCGGCACCTTCCGAATCCACACCGCCCAGAGTCACTGCGGGAACGGATCCCGCACCACCGAAAAGCTGTTCTGAAGTTTCCGGGACAAGATTGGTGTTATCTCCGATTTTCAGTAACAGACAGCCGGTAATTTCCAAGGCATCCTGAATGGTGAGAATTCCTTTGTCAAAGTCATTCTTGAAAAACGGATACAGGAGCTGATCCAGTCGCCCCGGGTTGATCGCCATATTGGCATTCTCAGCGAGAACGCCAATATGACAGAGAAGAATGGCGTTGGCGGCTTCGCGAAAGGTGCTGGGAGGATTGGCGGGTACCTTCTCACAGATTTTCTGGATTTCCAGCAGGTTTTGTTTCTGCTTTGCATCCTTGGTTTTTTCGCTTTCGGTTGCTGCCGCTTTGGCGAGATTCTGAGCGTAATCAATAATCCCCTGAAGCGCCGTCTGCATGGACTGATAAAAGAGAATCTGATCGTTTGCGCTACTCCCTTGGAGTGCGGCAATTTTCGCATCGGCTTCGCGGATAATGCCGTTAATGCCTTTGCTGAGGACATCACCATAAAAGGGAGTGGTGTGGGAAATGACTGAAGCTTTGCCGTTCAGGAA
>MNYL01000036.1 GCA_001873075.1 Fibrobacteres bacterium CG2_30_45_31
ACCCGCATCTACCATTGCACGCACTACATTTACAGCACCACGTACATCCGGGCCTCGATCCAAGTAATCGCCTAAAAAAAGCACAACGCGCTCTGGATGACGATAGGCTCCGCCTTGCTTACTATAACCCAAAAGCGACAACAGCGCTTCTAATTTTTCTCGATGACCATGAATGTCACCTATAAAATCAATGCCTGCGGTTACCAATGGCAGAACCTCTACGATTGTTGTTTTCGAAACATTTCAATCAACAAGCTCGAAATGCTCAGACTGGGGTCATATTCTGGGATGTCCTTTCGATCAACCCAAGCCGCTTCCGCAATTTCATCTTCTTGAATATGAAGCGTTCCATCCCCTTCTAATTCCGCCGTGAAACCCGCAATCAGCGAATTGGAGAAACCCCAAGGTTGACTTGTGATATAACGAATATTTTTAACCGTTATTCCCATTTCTTCCTTGACTTCGCGGACCACGGCTTCTTCCAGGCTTTCCCCCACATCCACAAATCCCGAAATCAAAAAGAGTTTTTGAATAACGTTATTCAAATTGCGAGCCATCAATAATTTATCCCCAGAGTTCACCGCAACGATGACCACAGGGGCAATTCGAGAATAAACAATATTCTCACAATGAGAGCATGTGAATGCCCGTTCCTTTTTGTGTCGATCCATTTTCGAACCACAAACACCACAAAATTTATTCACGCGTTCCCAGCACCACAAATGTGACGCCGTCGCACCCGCAAAGCCAAGCCACGGTTCCGCAAAATGGCGGAAACAACGAGCCGATTCCATAACAAAAGAATCATTTAATGCCACAGGCTTTTTTTCTGTTAAAAAGAACGCCGTTTCATCAATAGAAAAAAGATAGTGAGCTAAAGGGAATAAGCCCTCATTATCAGCGGCAATTTTTTCAAATGTCGGTAGAGTACAGGAATCCCCGTTTTTGCAAAGCAAAACATTTTCGCCCTCAAAATAGAATAGGTAATCCGTCGCCAAAGGAAATTGCGAACGAAATTCATTATGCATCACACGAGGGGCTATTTCATGAATCATATTTTTTCTCTACTTATTCGTTCATGAGCCTTTAGAAAGGCCAGTGCTTTGCTCTTGCGACGAGCATGTTCTTGCAAATCCACATTTTCATCAAACTCATCCACAATTTCACGTCCGAGAATTTCTTCAAGGACATCTTCTAAAGAGGCAATACCTGCAATGGAACCCCATTCATCCACAACGCCTACAATGTGGCCTCGCTGTTTCAAGAAGCGGAGTAATAACTTATCCAAAGTGAGGCTATCGGGAATAAATTGTAGGGGGCGCATCATCTTTCTTAAGGGAACATCACGATTGCCGTCTGCCAAGTGATTATAAGCATCTCGACGAAGGATCACGCCAACCCAAGTCTCTTTGTTCTCTCCATATAAAGGAATGCGGGAATACGGCCAATTTCCGTTTTCATCCAAAGCTTCTCCAACCGTTTTATTTGAAGGTAACGCAAAAACAACTTGCCTAGGCGTCATCACTTTCCGAACAGGAATCGATTTCAAAGCCAATATATTTTTGATAACAGAAGCTTGCTGGCGATCAATCACATCTTCACGAAGTCCCAAGCTCACCAAACTATTGATATCTTCAATACTGACGTCTGGAGCTTTGGCTGATTTGGAACGAGTCCAATGTTTCGTGATCGTGATACACAACCAGATAAGACCAGTCCATTGCAAAATTTTGGTGATATAATACATGGGCACTGCAGAAAGTGGAGCGACCTTTTTTGCTTGTTTTACACCTATGGTCTTAGGCGTTATTTCACCAAAAAGAAGAATCAAAATGGTAAGAACAAAAGGAAGAATAAATTGTGCTTGATGGCTCAATCGAGTGACCGCCAAGGTCGTCACCAGGTACACCCCCATAGTATTCGCCACTGTATTCAAAATAAGCACCGAAGCAATATAGCGGTCAATATTGGATTTTACATGACTGATATATTTCCCAGTAAAAGAACCTCTTTGCACCAGATTTTCTACTGTGGTTTTGGGGATGCTGTAAAAAGCCGCTTCTGTCACAGAGCAAAAAGCAGAAGCTCCTAAGCAACCCAACACGGTGAATACTATTTCTAACATACATTAAACCTAACTATTCCACATCTAGAAAACTGATAGGATCGAGAGCCCATACTTGAGTTTTTTCCACTGTTTTCACCCACTGGAAAAGACGCGTCTGGTCCTTAAAGCTCCGGGCCAAATAGGAACGATCTGCAAGAAGGGACACGACTTCAACGGGCTTACTTGCACGAATTCCCGCGAGTTTTTTGGCCTCATCAATGGCCGCATCCATACCACCAATTTGGTGAATCATCCCTGAAGTTACTGCCTCACTACCGGTAAAGACACGACCGCCAGCGAGTTCGCTATCAAGTTTATCGTGAGGAATATTCGTCGCTCTAGAGACAACATTCAAGAAACGTTCATAAAAATCATCCATATAAGCTTGGAGCGCTTGACGTTCACCATCCGTGAAACCTCTCGCTTGTCCTTCGGCATCGGCATGTTCATGCGTTTTCACAGTCTCCGTTCGAATTTTCAATTTGGAGAACAAAGAAGACAGATTCACCTTGCCTCCAAAAATACCAATGCTACCGACAATACTCGCCTTCTCTGCCAAGATGCGATCGGCGGCGCAAGCAATGTAATAGCCGCCTGAAGCACCCACATCTCCAATACTTGCAACAATGGGCAACCCAGATTCGGACAAGGAGCGCAGTCTATGCCAGATCACATCAGAGGCCTGTGCACCACCGCCTGGGGAATTGATACGAACCACCAAAGCATCATATTTCGGATCACGGCGAATTTCATCGAGAATTTCCAAAATTTCACTTGAACCCGTACTCCTTTGCATCGAGAGAGGATCGAAGCCGCCTTCGCCTTCCACAATTGTCCCTTCAATATTCAAAAGAGCAATGTGCCCGCGAGTACGCCAATCTTCATTAAACAATTTGACATCTTCTTTGGGAGCCCAAGTAGAAGCGATGGCAAACGGGGCCTCGACACCATAAAATTCTTTGAGAGCAAAAGGCGTCACCTGATCCAAGTAAAGAACGGTATCCACAAGTCCTACTCTTTGCGCTTCCTTTGACGTGAGCTTCGGATTATTTACAAAGGAATCCAGAGCACCTGCATTTCCCTTTCGTGCATAAATGTCTTCTGTAAGAGCCACCCACCATTTTTTATACAAATTTTCCATATTGGAACGCGCTTCCACCGACATGGAATCCGCAGTGTAAGGCTCTACCGCCGACTTGTAGGCTCCATGGCGTAAAAGCTGAACATCCACACCGATCCAGTCGAAGAAGCCCTTATAATAAAGTACCTCACCTGCAATGCCTCGATAAGTGACACGGGCCGAAGGCTCTAAGACAATGCGGTCGGCGGCACTCGCTGCAAGCATGACCGAGGGGCGCACTTCGTCCAGATAAGCCACTACACGACGACCGTCTTTCTGAAGTCTTTGAATCCCTCGCTGAATTTCTTTGGATGCCGCAGTCCCTGCACGGTAACCAGAGAAATCAAGAATAATGAGAGATGCCGATTTATCCGCCAAGAGCAAATTCAAATGATTGCGAACCGTTTCAAGCCCCATCGTGTTAGACCCCAAAAGGGAAAAACCTTCTTCCGTTTCGCGGATAGGCACGTTCAAAGGAACTCGTACCACGTGAGATAAAAGGGAAACATTGGGGTTGCGGGCGCTGTGAAATCCCCAAGCGACGCTGTGAGGACGA
>MNYL01000196.1 GCA_001873075.1 Fibrobacteres bacterium CG2_30_45_31
GTTTTTGGCAAAGCGGCAACGAGAGCGTCCATGGGGAACGGACGATACAGGCGAATGTTCAGAACGCCGACTTTTTCACCCTTCGCGACCAAAGCATTTACGGTATCGGTAACGGTAGAAGCCCCCGAACCCATCACCACAATGACGCGTTCTGCATCAGGAGCGCCAGTGTAATCGACGAGGTGATACTTGCGACCGGTGAAGGAGGCCACCTTGTCCATGTACTTTTGGACGATGCCTGGGAGTGCGGCATAGAACGGGTTGACCGTTTCGCGGCCCTGGAAATAAACATCTGGATTTTGCGCAGTACCACGCATGGTCGGACGATCAGGAGTCATCGCGCGTTCACGACAAGCCTGAACAAATTTTTCGTCGATCACATTGCGGATCACGTTGTCTTCAAAAGCTTCGATTTTCATCACTTCGTGAGAAGTACGGAAACCATCAAAGAAATGCATCATCGGGACGCGGCTTTCGAGTGAGGAAGCATGAGCAACGAGGGCTAAATCCTGGCATTCCTGAACGCTTGCCGAAGCGAGCATGGCAAAACCGGTTTGGCGGCAGGCCATGACATCGGAGTGGTCGCCGAAAATGGAAAGACCTTGCGCCGCGAGAGAACGGGCGGTCACATGGAAGACTGTCGGGGTGAGTTCACCCGCGATCTTGTACATGTTAGGGATCATCAAAAGAAGACCCTGAGAAGCGGTAAAGGTCGTGGTCAAGGCACCCGTTTGGAGAGCTCCATGAACAGTACCTGCGGCACCGCCTTCAGATTGCATTTCAAATACGCGAGGAACCTGGCCCCAGATATTCTTTTTGCCAGCCGCACTCCAGGTATCGGAAAATTCAGCCATGGGGCTCGAAGGGGTAATCGGATATATGGCAATCACTTCACTCAATTTATGGGCAACGTTGGCGGTAGCTTCATTACCATCTACCGCGATCATCTTTTTCGACATGGACATCTCCATTTGTGGGTTCATTCAAACATTTTATCGCTTTCCAACGACACGCAAGTAAAGCTATAAAATGGGGCGAGAAAAAAGCCAAAGAGACCTAAAATTTACAAGGAAAAAAGGCGTTTTTCTGGAAATTTTGAAGACTTACAAAAATGAAATTTCTTTTAATATTTGCATTCAAAATAGGCGTATCTATCCATTTTTTATGATTGGAAGCCGCCCCGTAAAGCGGGGGAAATTCGCAAACCAAGACGGCTCTAACCGCATTTGCAATATGTTTATTATTTTTGCTTCTATTTTTTATAAGTCTATAATATATTTAAAGTTATGAATTTTACATCATAAAAAAATAAATGGGAATTCGAACACAATTTATGGAATTTTACTTCACCCCATTTTCATAATGGGAATTCAGATTTGCCTAGTCCTGAATAAAAAAACGATCCGCACCATGGCGAACCGTCTTAATTTTTTTATAAAAATCAGATAGGACGAAGACTTATTCTTCTTCCACCGGCGTCTTGGATTCCTGTTTGCGTTTCACGGGATCCAACGTGATTTTACGGAGGCGGAGAATATTTGGTGTCACTTCCACACATTCGTCTTCATTGATGAATGTGACACATTCTTCGAGGGTCAAACGACGGTAAGGGGTCAACTGAATCATATCGTCGGCACCCGAAGCGCGCATATTGGTAAGATGCTTCCCTTTGGTGACGTTGACGATAATATCGACCGGGCGATTGTGTTCGCCAACGATCATCCCAGGATAGACCTCTACAGCCGGAGGAATAAGCATGGATCCGCGATCTTCCAATTTCGAAAGGGCATAACCTGCAGATTCTCCAGCATCCTTTGCAATAAGGACGCCATTCGCACGAGAAGGAATTTCTCCCTTGTACGGTTGGTATTCCTTGAAAATAGAGGACGCAATCGCATAACCTTTAGAGAGGGAAAGCAATGTTGCACGGATACCGATAAGACCACGGCTAGGGACTAGATATTCCAAAGCGACACGGTTGTTGTCATCTTGGAACATGTTGGTCATTTCCCCTTTACGATGGCCCAGTTCTTCAATTACGGCACCGCTAAACTCAGCAGGAAGTTCGCATTTGAAAGTTTCGATAGGCTCCATCAGTTTGCCATCTTCGCCTCTTTCAAAAATCACTTGAGGGCTACCAATGGTAAATTCATAACCTTCACGGCGCATATTTTCGACAAGAATCGTCAAATGCAAAATGCCACGGCCAGAGACTTTGAATGTACTCGCGCCACCAATTTTTTCAATCTGGAGGGCAGGATCAGCCATGTGAGCCCGTTCCAGACGTTCCAGAAGATGGTTCCCCGTGAGGTATTTGCCACCGCCTTTGCCAGCGAGGGGAGATGTATTCACGGTAAAAATCATGGAAAGTGTGGGAGGGTCCAAATGAATACGCGGCATGTGAACCGGTTTTTCTGGAGAACTCAGAGTATCCCCAATATCAAAACTTTCCAGACCTGCAATCAGAATGATTTCACCTGGGCCCGCCGCTTCGACGGGGACTGTACGAATACCATCAAAATGAAGAATTTTCTGAATACGGACGTTGCGCGTCTTTTCGCCTTCAAGGCTTTGAGCGAGAGTCTGGTTCGGTTTGAACGTGCCCTGCAAAACGCGGCCCACAGCCATACGGCCTAAGAAGCCCGAATATTCGAGAGAGGCTATTTGAAGAAGAGGAGCCCCGTTGGCATCACCCTTAGGAGCCGGAATCTTTTCGATCACGAGATCCATCAATAGGCGAAGATCTCCATCGGGGTCGCTCATTTCCTTGCGACAAGTCCCTTTACGACCGCTCGCATAAACGCTCGCGAAATCTAATTGAGTTTCGTTGGCATCCAATTCGCAGAAAAGGTCGAAAACTTTGTTCACAGCGAGTTGTGGATTACAACCATCGCGGTCAATCTTGTTGATGACAACGATAGGGATAAGTCCGAGCTCAAGTGCTTTTTGAGTCACAAAACGAGTCTGAGCCATGGGGCCTTCAAAAGCATCCACCACAAGAAGTACGCCATCGACGGTGCCCAAAACGCGTTCCACCTGTCCACCGAAGTCCGCATGCCCCGGGGTATCCACGATGTTGATGTGGTAGCCTTTATACTGCACACTTCCGTTTTTGGAAAGAATCGTAATGCCGCGTTCGCGTTCGATGTTATCGGAATCCATCACACGCTCGTTGACTTCCTCGTTTTCGTGGAAGGTGCCGCACTGTTTAAGGATTTGATCCACCAAGGTAGTTTTACCGTGGTCAACGTGGGCAATGATGGCGATGTTTCTGATTTTTGTTTGGTCCATGTTTTACTCTAGGCTGATTTGATACTTGGAGCTGTTTTTTCGCGCGAAATTTAGAAACAATGTTGCTTTTTTGCTATTGCCAATCAACTATATTTCCCTTCTGTGAACTATTTAGGCATTGATTATGGTGAACATCGTGTAGGAATCGCGTTTGCGGATTCCGAATTGCACTGGGCTTTTCCGAGGGAAACCATCGACCAGAAGACTCAAAACCTGATGGATCGGCTCAAAGAAATTGTCAAAAAAGAGAAGATTGATATTTTTGTTGTGGGAATGCCCATGCACCCCGATGGGCGCAGAGATGGCAAAAATAAGGTGGTGGAGGAGTTCGTTACTGATTTGCGTCAGCATTTTTCTTGGATTCCCATTGAAACTCAAGATGAATCTTATACTTCCGTGGTAGCCCTACAGCAGACGAGCTACCTGAGTAAAAAAAAGAAGCAGAAAGACAAAGGAATTGTGGATCGCGCTGCGGCCACACTCATTTTACAAGCCTGGTTGGATAAAACATGAAACTTCGATACAACCATTTAGGATACCTTCCCGAAGCTCCTAAACGGATTTTGGTGACCGACAGCGATATCAATACGTTTTCCATTCTGGATGGCGATAATCAGGTTGTTTTTATGGGACCTCTCGTTGAAAATGGTTTGTGGGATCACACGGGAGAATGGGTGCGTGTGGGGGACTTTTCCTCGTTGA
>MNYL01000157.1 GCA_001873075.1 Fibrobacteres bacterium CG2_30_45_31
TCGCAGGGAACCCAATCCTATTTTTGGGTAAACTTTCAAAGGGCGTTTCCTCCACAATATCAAAAATAGCGTCTTTACAAATATCAAGAATTTTGAAATCATAAGCACCGAGTGAAAATTCCGAAGGCTTCCAAAATTTGATGGGGTAACTTAAAGTATCGGCTAAGGTAATTTCATAGAGCCCTGATTTCAGCACGGTGGTTAATCGATTTTTGTGAGATTCCGAGTGCCCCTCTAAAACATAGGCATCATTACTTTCCCTGAATGCATCTGCAATAAAGCTCCCTATAATCAGAAACAAGAGGCCTACATGAATCAAATACAAACCAGCACTCTGCAATCGTCGGGGGATACGAAAGTACATGGCGCAAAAAAGATTCACCGCACAAAGAACCAGCAAAGATTTTAAAGCAGGAATAGGTAAAATACGAAAGACCCATACAAACCAGGAATCAAAGAATCTCGCGGTACCGACATCCAAGCCCGCCAAGGATTGATAAAGCGTCCCCCAAAATAAAAGGACCGCAAGTGCCACGAGAAGAACCACCGTCATTCGTAAGCTACTCAAACGCCGAAAGCAATGAACTAAAAAAGACATACGGGAGAAAAGATAGATTAGCCCACACCAACAAATTTGCGGAGTATAAAAAAAGAGGTCCTCCCATTGGAAGGGAGAACCCGAGTGGAACCGGAAACGCAGTTAGAGTGATCTATTAGTCCGGGTGGATTAAATCCAGTAGGGACTGTTTGCTGCGTTCTTCATCCGATTACCTCAACAAAGTACTTTCATTTTTCGAGACATGCAAGAGAAATTTTGTGAGACAATAGACCAATTAGATATATTCCAATGGAGACTAATTTTGATTAATCTATCTTTGTTTTAATTCAAAATACGGATGGTTTATGCTCATTGGCAGATTTAATGATACGCGCGTTCAAGATGAACTTCCTCAAGGATTCTACTTAGAGGTTGTGGGCGGCGGACGCGTTCTGCTTCCGGGGAGCAAAGCTCCGAAAGATTTATGCATTGGGCAAGAACTCCGTGTATTTGTTTATGTGGATAATGAAGGCCGGCCCATTGCGACGACTCAAAAACCTTTTGCTTGTGTGAATCAATTTGCAGTTTTGGAAGTCAAGGAAGTCAATGATTTTGGAGCGTTCCTCGATTGGGGTCTGGACAAAGATTTAATGCTTCCCTTTAAACAGCAACTGGGAGAAATCCAAGCGGGCGATAAGTGTGTCGTGTATATTCTAGAAGATGAACGCAGTGGCCGCATTGTCGCCACCGAAAAAATTCGTTCATTCATAGACCACGATACGAGCAAAGTGGAAGTCGGTCAAAAAGTCACCATCGCCGTGTATGAAGTCACCGAAGAATATGTGGATTTCCTTGTGGACTACCGCTATACAGGTCGCTTATATACACAAGACGTCGAATCGTTCCATATTGGGGACATCGGTGACGGGTTCATTCAAAACATCCGTGAAGAAGATGGCAAACTTGCGATTAGCCTTTCTCCAGTGGGTTACGACGCCATTATGGATAGTGCAGATTCCATTCTTCAAAAATTAGAGGAAGCGAACGGATTCCTCCCCTATGGCGATTTTTCATCCCCAGAAGAAATCAAAGCTACGTTTGGACTTTCAAAAAAAGCATTCAAGAAAATCATCGGAAGTCTTTTTCGTGATAAGAAAATTTACATCACAGACGACGGCATCGAAAAGGTCTGATTCCCTTTTCTTATATGCACAAAAAAAGACCCCAGCAAAAGCCGAGGTCTTTTTCAATAGCACAAATGAATTACTTTGCACGTTCCACATAGGAACCATCACGTGTATCCACGCGAATCTTGGTACCCTGTTCAATGAAAAGAGGAATCGGTACGATAGCACCTGTTTCAAGTGTCGCCGGGCGCAAAACGTTACCGCTGGTATTACCCTGCACGGCCGGAGGAGCATCCACAATCAGAAGATCCACAAACGTCGGCGGAATCACTTCAATCGCATTTCCGTTCCACCAAGTCACTTCCACAGGAGCATTATCAAGAAGCCAAACTTCGCCACCATTCAAAGCGTCCTTCGGAATTTCCATCGTCTCCATTGAAGTATTGTCCATGAAGAACCAGGTAGCACCATCGTTATAGAGGTAGGTCATTTCATTATAGGTAACATCGGCTTCTTCCACGGTATCGCCACTCTTCCAGGTGCGGTCCAATGTACGGCCTGTGATCATGTTCTTAATGCGAACGCGATTGAATGCCTGGCCTTTACCGGGCTTCACAAACTGATTATCAATGATCATGTATGGTTGACTATCAACCATAATTTTTAACTTTTTACGAAATTCGTTAGTGCTGATTGTACCCATAAATGCCTCTTATAGAATTTGGCGGTAAAAATAGATTTTTATGAAAAATAATTTTGAATTTTGGACCCACTTTGCGGAATTTTTGACGTATTTAGAACTTCCTCCACGCTCAGACGGTTTGGAAAAGAACCCTTTCAGTATGCTGGTTTCTAAACATTTTGCGTCCAAAATCAAGAAAGGAGATTGGAACGACCCATTGCTACGGCAAGTTTTGCCCTCGATAGCGGAGCTTCGCGAAGTCAAGGGTTTTGAAGACGACCCTGTGGGGGATGAGGAATCCGTACAGGAAGACGGTATTCTTCAAAAATATGTGGGCAGAGCTCTTGTCATTGCCACCCCGGCCTGTAGCATTCATTGTCGCTTCTGCTTCCGCCGAAACTTTCCATTTCATGCAGACCCCACTTTAACAGATCGATTGGATTGCTGGCTAGAAAAGCATACGGACATTCACGAAGTCATTCTCTCCGGTGGTGATCCCCTCATGCTGGACAACGAAACTTTTCAAAACCTCGTAAGCGTTATTCTGAAACATGAAAGTGTCGGCACACTTCGCATCCATACACGAACCCCGGTAACGCTTCCGCAAAAACTGTTAGAAACAGAAGAAAAATCTCATTTCAGTTGTCTCCAAAAGGCGGCAACTCAAAAAAAGATCGTCTTCGTCAGTCATGTAAACCATCCTCAGGAATTGGATGAAGCCTCCGGCAAAGTCTTTCAACACCTGCGGAGCATCGGAGTTACGCTCTTAAGCCAGTCCGTACTCCTCAAAGGAGTCAACGATAACGTACAAACGCTCGTTGCACTTTCTCAAAAACTATTTGAGCAGGGAGTACTCCCCTACTATCTCCACCAACTGGATCATGCAAAAGGCGTTGCCCACTTTGAAGTAGAGGATGTGCATGCCATAAAACTCATGAACGAAATTCGTAATTTGCTCCCGGGATACCTGGTACCTAGACTCGTAAGGGAAAGGCCCCACGACGGAAGCAAACAACCTCTGTTTTAGTACAAAGTATCGTAAGTTGTGAATACAGGATTCTAATTTATTGATTCAAAGGGCCTGTATAATCCATTTTAAATCCGCTCTCGTTCTTTCTAATGGCATATTCTCAAACCGAAAAAACCTGTAAGCTATTTTCGTAGCAGGCGGGGCTCCAGAGCCTCGATGCGGAAACTGTTGAAATCGTTATGGCTGTTGCCGGTGGTCTTTTTGTTACTTGTCTTTTTGATCTTGGACATGCTCATTACTCCTGATTATTTAAACTCTTGAATTTGTAAAAAATGGAAAACTATCTATCAATAATCCTGGATGCAGCGGATGGACTCACCCCCTGTCTTATACCAATAGGTCTGTGCGGGAACACCATCATTTACATAAGTCATTCTTACGATTCTAGCATA
>MNYL01000250.1 GCA_001873075.1 Fibrobacteres bacterium CG2_30_45_31
TAGTGAGTCGCATTTCATCAAAAGCTTTGGAAAGTACATACACTTCATCGGTACGACCGCTTTCCACCTCGTTCTCCATATCATAGTTACCCCCGCTGATAATGGCGACACGAGAAATAAGTTTTTTCAATGGGCGACCCACGCGGAAAACAATCCAAGCGGTCACAAAAGCAATCACCGCAAGTACAAATAATCCCATAAAAGCAATCCCATATCCGACACTCCACATCAATGCTTCTACTTCGGACCTAGGTTGCAACGACATGATGCCTATATGATATACAGGATCATACTGATAGTTGACTAGAAATTCTCTTCCGGTCACAAATTTGAGGTAGGCAGAAGGTGGCACCTTATAAGTAGCGGCATTGAAACCTGAAAGGCCTAGGTCTTCTGCGGTGTGTGGCGTTGCGAGCCATCTCCTGAGATTGGGGTGGAACAAAACGGTCCCGTCCTCATCGAAAAGAATGAAGAACCCATCACTCCCCACTTTATATTTTTCGAATTTTTCCCACAGACGCCGGAAGGAAAAACTGGCAGATAAGTAACCATTGGCGGTGGCGCGATTTTCTACGGTCACAGCGAACATTTTTTTAGGTGTATTCTGTTCCCAATACAAGGACGAAATGTAGGGCCGCTGGGGAACCACTTTTGAAAAATTATCGAATTCACGGTAGGGCAGTGAAGATCCCACCATAGAATTGTCACTGATTTTTTCAAGATTACCATTGTACAAAGCGACATATTCCCCTGGAATGAACAAGGGAGAAACATTGTACCCTTTGAGAAAACGAGAGGCATCTACGGGGTTCAGATCGGCGATGAATGATGTGGTAGCAAGCAAAGCTAAACGATCCCCAAATATATTGAACTCATTGTTGAGTATGAACATCGCTTGTTTTAAACCAGCTTCATTAGATTCGTAGGTTTGCGCTTTAATGAGACTTGTTTGCCGATATACCAAGAAAAGACCGCCCACACCCAAGATTGCGAGGAGTGCTGTCAAAAGCACGATCATTATCTGAAATGCAATGCTATGGGTGAGATGAACCTTGTTTTCTGTGGAGATCATGACAATTCTTTATCCTTTTCTTTTTCGAACAAAAGCATAAACAAAACCAAAAAGCATGGCGACCAATAAGATACCAATTGTTTTAGGTATTTGCGATTCCGTTTTGGCTTCTGGTGCGGATGAACTTGTAATTTCGCTAGAAGTGATGGATCCATTCACCGCCGGTCTCCAAATAGTCTCGAATTCATCATAGTCCATGACCGCTCCTGTATTTTGAACAATGAGAAGGTCGTTAATTTTCTGATTGTATTCCACAAGGGCTTTGTACACGGCTTCTTCTGAATAGAAACCACCCACATCCATCAATTCCCATATATGACTAAATAGCTGAATGAGCTCGTTCTCCACGTTTCCCCAATTGGGAATATTGGGGTAAGCCTTTCCGGTTTCAAGACGCTTTACAAGTACATTGTAAATGGAGTCTTTGGCCCAAGATTGAAGTACTGTTTTGGTGGGGGGGATAAAACCAATCTTACTGGTATAGGCCTCTAGGTTATCGTCTCGTGTTAAAAAGAGCAACAGCTTGCGGGCATTCTCATTTTTTTCCATATTTTTAGGTATCGCGAGGTTGCTTCCTCCGATAAAACTAATGCTACCGGCATTACCTGCGGGGACAGGGAACACGAGAATCCCATCACTGCCAATGGGGGCTTTGGCGAGTCCTCCCATGCTTTCTTGGTAACGAGTTTGCATTACCACTTCTGCCGTATTGAGAATAAAGGCGAGTTCCCCATTGTTGAAGCGCTGTGTGATTTGTGCTGTATTTTCGCGCAGACTTGCGATGTCTACAATGGAATCCAATACGAAGCGCAAGTACTTTCCAATACCTGTGATCGTATGGGGATTCATTAAGTTGGATTCCCAATGTCCGTCCGCTTTTTTGACTAGGAAATCACCACCAGAAGACCAAATCCAAGGGGCAAAGTTGTGTGGAATATTCCAGTCGCTTTTCCCTGGAAATGCGTAGCCTAGTATAGGAGCTCCATCGGGGAGGGTTTCTTTGGCATCGTTTATTTTTTTGATTGCTTTATGAAAGCCTTCGTAGGTGGCGATATCTTTTGCGGTAATTCCATGTTCTGTAAGAATACGACGATTGCCGAGTAACGCACGAACATCCATGAACCAAGGAACGGAATAAACGGTGGCATCTCCATCAATACCAGTCGTTTCCCAACTGACAGGGATGTAACGGTTTGGATTAATTTCAGAAAGCCAAGGATCCAAATTCGCGAGTTGTCCGTGAGAGGCAAAATGAGACACCCATGAGGTCCCCAATTGGACTACGGCAGGTCCATTGTTCCCGCTTTCTAAAGCCGTAGAAATACGACTCCATGCTTCGCCCCAATCAAGAACTACAACTTGAGTTTTAATACCTGTTTCTTTGGTGAATAGCTCCAACCGTTGTTCCAAAATTCCTTGGGGGTTCACTCCATTGGGCATGATCCAAACTTGCAAAGGATGTTGTGATGCGGTTGCGAAAGTTGCTGAACAGACGAAAAACGAAAGCAACATCAAAAATTTTAAGTGGGGTAGCATATAACCTCCTTCTAATCCCAGTGAAATTAAACAAAAATGATAGAAATGAGCTGTAAAGTTGCATTATTATTTGCCTTAGGGACAAGAAAAATATTTTTTGAGGGCCATAATCGCTACCTTTGGGGCTGGAGGCACCATGATTGTAACGTGTGCAATTATAGAACATGAGGGGCGTTATCTAATTTGTCGCCGCGCTCTGGGACAAAATTTAGCGGGCTATTGGGAATTTCCTGGAGGTAAAATGGAACCCGGCGAAACGGTAGAAGAGTGCTTGGAACGTGAGCTATTTGAAGAATTAGGCATACGAACACGAGCCTCTAAGGTGATTGCTGTCACAGATATACCCGGCAAAGAAAAAAAATATCGATTGATGGCTTTGCAAACAGAGATACTAGGTGGTAAGTTGGGCCTTACCGTGCATGACGCGGTGGAATGGGCTTCTAAGGACGAATTGGCATCGTACAAACTTGCGCCAGCCGATCTTAACATCCTAAAAGATGAAAATTTTTGAAAAAATATTCGATAATATTTTTGTTAGCTTTTGTGCCAGTTGAAAATTTTTATTCGAGGAGTTCATATGAAGAAAGGTTTTATTGCTCTTACTCTTGCAGTGGCTATGTTAGTAATGACTGGTTGCTATGGCAGCAATGCTTTGTTCAACAAAGTTCACAAATGGAACGGAACGGTGGGTGACAAGTGGATCAATTCTTGCGTTCACTTTGTTTTCTTAGTGCTCAACGTTTATTCGATTACCATGTTTGTTGATATTCTTGTGCTAAATACGGTGGAATTCTGGACAGGATCTA
The DNA here is from genome assembly GCA_001873075.1 of Fibrobacteres bacterium CG2_30_45_31. Classification (GTDB taxonomy): domain Bacteria; phylum Fibrobacterota; class Fibrobacteria; order Fibrobacterales; family Fibrobacteraceae; genus UBA1313. The sequence continues at coordinate 3,415 of MNYL01000250.1, forward strand.
ATCCACTGGCTTCCGGGGATACATACTATGAAAAGGACGCCCAAGGGAACCAAGTGATGGCCGTCAAAAATCAAGATGGGACTCTTGATGTGCAGGTGATTGACGCTCAGGGTCATAAGGCTGATTTAAAACTTCAACGTGATGCAGACGTGATCCGCGCTTTGGATAATCAAGGTCGTGTTGTCGCCCAGTATAGCGTACCAGCGGCAAAATAATTATTGAAAGTTCATCAATAAAAAGAGCTCCGAGTAAATTTCGGAGCTCTT
>MNYL01000012.1 GCA_001873075.1 Fibrobacteres bacterium CG2_30_45_31
TACTCTTCAATGAGAGAATGCGAGGGCTATTCGCAAATTGAATACGAATAAATTCGAGAGAATCTTTATAGGATGCGGCGCTAACCTGAGTGATTGCGGAATCCCGCATTTCAGTTTCTTCTATTTGGGCTCCCCCCAGAGAATCGAGAATCATTTTAACTTGAACGCCTTCACAATCTTCGCAGGGGAAACGCCCTACATAAGTCCCCGCAAGTGTTTTAGGGGCTTCAATTGCAGGGAGTTTGGAGAATACCGGTTTAGGTTGTTCTTCACGAGAACTTTCCGAACAAGCGCAAAAGACCCAAAGGAGAAAAGGAATCCACCATTTTTTCATATTCGCAATGTAGCTAAATGATCAGGCGCGCCCACTATTGCGTTCCCAAAAACACCCGTCACGAAATCCTTGAATCGAAGAATCCTCAGACGCCAATTCCAAACGTTTTTTCGCCAAGAGGCAATATTCTTTTTCACGCTCCACGCCCAGATACTGTCTATGCAGTTTCTTCGCAACAACGGCAGTGGTACCTGAGCCTACAAAAGGATCAAACACAAGGTTTCCGTCAACGGAACTTGCAAGTATCAATTTGGCAATGAGTTTTTCCGGCTTCTGGGTGGGGTGATCCGTATTTTCTGGCATGGACCAGAAGGGAACAGAAATATCCGTCCAAAGATTTGAGGGTGCCGTTTCGCGGTATTTTTCATTTCCATTGTCGATCCAGTCTTTAGGAGCCCCCGCCGCATCACGGTAGGGGGCAATGACTTTACGTTTTAAGCGCACCGCATCGAGATTAAAATCATACTTGTCCGAAACAGTGCAATACCAAATATCTTCGCTCGAATTTTTCCAATTGCTTTTAGCGCCTCGTCCTTTTTCACGTTCCCAAGTGATGCGGTTGCGGATGGTGAAATGTTCGCGAAGAACCCGTTCTACCGAACTGGAACTTTGCCACTCGGTGCATACATAGAGACTCGCAGTGGGTTTAAGCACACGGCAAAGAGGTTCAATCCACGCACGCAGCCAGGTTTCATACGCTTCCACAGTGGTTTTTGAAAAAGCGCGTTCACTATAGATTTTAGCCATATTGTATGGGGGATCCGTCACTAATAAGTCGATACATGCCGAAGGGAGTTTTTCTATAGCTTGGATACAATCTCCCCAAAGAATTTTATTTTGGGGAACTTGCCCAAAATAAAAATTCTCCACAGATTCAAGACTCGATGCTCGATCTTCATCAGTGAGAGTAATGGTGCGATTGCGGGGAGCGCGTTCTGTAGTCATGGTATGAATCAAGAATTTCTATTCGTAGGGCAAGAAATGTACCACGCGAAAGCCGCGAGTGTCTGCCGCTAGTTCTGGAAGGGCACTTTCACGAGCATTAGAGGCTAAAGAGGGTGCCGTGGTATTCCAGGATCCACCACGATAAACTCGTTTGAGCGTTGTCTGAGTGGGCCCTGTGGGATTAGAGAGTTCTGCTACGGCATCATAGGCAGAATACCAATCAGAACACCATTCGCTCACATTGCCTGCCATGTCATACAAATTCCACACATTGGGCCTTTTACTCGCTACGTTGATATAACCCGCAGAACTTGCATACTGAGCATAGGTAATTGCTGTTGCCGTTCCCCAATAATACTCGGTCGTGGTCCCTGCACGAATCGCGTATTCCCATTCCGCTTCCGTAGGGAGACGCACAGACTCACTCGTGTAATTCGCTTGAATGTCCAATAAGACGCCCCCGGGGCCGATGGAAGAATAGGTGTAAGCCGTATCCATTTTTAGCATTTTGGAAAGAGCGTTACAGAAGCGTACCGCATCGAACCAAGAAACATTCGCGACAGGCAAAGAATCTCCATATAGTTTTTGCACGGGGAGTGTATTCAAAACAGCAAAATAATCTGCTTGAGTAATCTCCGTTTGTGTGATCGCAAATAGATCTTGCGTAATATGGGTAGTGCCTCGCGTCCATGAACCCGCCGAAATACTAACCCAGGTGAGAGCCAAACTGTCTGCCCCTGAAACGGAAGAACTGGAAGATTCCACTTCACTTGAAGAAGAGCTCTTGATAGACGAAGAAGACACGCCCGAAGAAGATGATGTTGAAGTGGAAGAAAAAAAGGAGGAAGAGGAAGGAGTCAAAGCGCTCGAATAATCATTCCCCGAAGGAGTGGTATTGGAACATGCCGACATCATGAATGTGAACAAAATAAGGGCATAAAAAGCGAATGTTCGCATAAAACTTCCCTTGGTTAACGAATGAGGCCTACACGATAAAATTTATGCTTCTGTTTCCCGGAAGTAAAATCAACCTTTAATCGAACACTATACACATCACTTCCCAATTTCGAGACATCCATCACATCAATTTGGTTAGAACCTTTGTTAAGACTTCCCAATTTTTTGGAATAAACACAAAGTCCCGTAATGTCAAAGAATTCCAGAACCGCTGATTTGGCAGACATTCCCAGAGTGAAGCGCGCATTTACTTTACCACCACGAATCGGATTCGGATAAAGGAAGAATTCTCCAATACTCGCGGTTTCTGCCGTTTCCGTAGGGTCCCCTAGGAGAGACGCGTCAAAATAATTTGTACGCGCATTGCCACTTCCTGGAAGAGCCCATGCACGAGCGGAAAGAGCGGCATTACTAGAGGCCTTCGGTAAGCGATATCCAAAAACAGCATCCCGATGAAAGGCATACACTTCCGGGCCACTCAAACTGTCAATAGTATTCGAGACAAAAATGGACATCGGAGAAATGGAGTCGCCGTATTCAAAAGAGCCTGCAGAAAGCGGAAAACCCGTAGTGACTTGTTTGCCAGTGCTCGTGAAAGCCATCAAAAGACCCCCATTCGTACCGATCAGAATTTCAGGGGTTGCATCACCCGTGACATCCACAATCAGGGGATCCGACAAGAAACCATATTCAGGGATACCCCGAGTAATCGTTACCGGGAAACCTGAAAGAACCACACCAGAACGGTCCACAGCATACAGAAGATTATAACCCACAAAAACGGCATCCGGATAACCATCGCCATTGATATCTCCGATAGCGACTGGAGAGTTTTCGTCATAAGTGTAGGAAGAATCATTTGAGACAAATGCGCCTCCACGTTTGTATTGACGAGGGGCCGATACTACCGTCGCCGTTTCATTAGCTCGAATAATGGCACTGTAGCCGCGACTGCCCAAAATGAACATTTCTGCGTTATTATCACGATCGAAATCAGCGCAAGCAACACGGAACGACTGGTTTTGTGTGCTCTGTATATTAGCCGCGGTCTTGGCATTTACAGTTAAAGACGAAATGGTTTTAGTTGTTCCGTTGTATAATGCAATTTTCGCATTAGCACCCACAAGCGCAATATTTTCAGCCCCTTCAGAGCCACCACATACCGCCATATCTTGTATTAAAAAGTTATCCGGCAAGGGAGTAGAATCTCTCGAGGGGAATTTATTCAAAGACACCTGATACAAGAACTGCGAATCCGCAACCCATACTCCGGCAGCAGTGACCATGGGACCCACGCGAAGTCCTTTCAAAGCCAGTTTCTCCGAATTGAAACGGACTTGATCCAAATCCGATAGGAGTTCCGTTTTCACCAAGCCACTTTTCGCATGTACACTGAAAATAGAAGATCCATACGAAGCGAGCCCTAATAGTTTTCCTTGCGGCTTACCCAACCGATAGAGAGGAACCGCAACGCTGCTATCCTTGATAGAAGAAACCACATTCCGAAGAATAGTGGTGTCGGAAGCAAGGAGGGTATCTCCCCTTGCAGAAAGCACCTGTAAGGTTCCATCTTCACCACCAAATACCATCAACTTTTCACCCGAGCCCACCGTCATTCCCGAAGGATAATTCACAAAAAGGGCATTTCGCGGTACCGCTTTTTTACCCACCAAACGAGGAAATTCAGCATTGTCAATCTGATTATCATCCCAAGTAATAGTCACCGGAATCGAAAGGGCTGCAAAATTAACGACGCTATCCCCCATAAAAGCATTCGATGTTCTTTCGGTGCGCGCCCCACTCGCCTTGGTAGCTGTCACCTTAATTCCCGTAAAGCCCCCCTGTGTAGAGGCGGTATTACCATATCCCGTAGCATCAATACTCCACACGGTATCCTTAGGAGAATTTTTACCGACCCGAACATGAGGGAGCAAATCGGTCCCAGAGCCATAATCATAGGTGGCTTGTCCCAATGCATTCTGAAAGGTCTTCCCAATACTCAAAATGCCGTCAGCTTCTACAATAGCTAAACCAAATTGATGGTCACGCAAAGTATCACCACCCCAAAAATTCACCACCCCAAAAGGAAGAGCCTCTTTCAAATACCAATCGTTGACTTTCCACACGACAATGCCACTCGCAGGAAGGCCCGCATCAAAAGAGGACAAAGAAAGAATTATTCCCTTTGCTTTCTTTTTGTTGAGCTTACACTTATTATCAGTTCCAGAGCAAATACTATCAAGGAATACCGTATGCAAACTATCAATGGGAAGCATGATCTCTGAATACAAAGAATCATCGGAGGCAGAGCCCAGCCGAACCGTCACTGTACCCTCATTATTTGAGGAACGTTGGCGATTTTCAATCAAAAGATATTCGTTTGAAGTGAGGGGGACCTTGATGATTTCCGAACCTGATTTTTGCCCAGCGGCAGTGAGATTTATTTTCACCTTTCCATCCGCATCGGGACGCACTTCAGTGACGTTTGCCCAACCCATATAAGCACGAATCCAAGCACTCGGAAGCACCGGGAAAAAGCCATTGCCCGCATTGTAACCCGCAAAATCCATGACATCATAATAACCCAAACGAGAAATTCCCTTCACCACATCATAGGTATTAGGCATCCCGATAGCCCGGCCAATCTGGTTAATCATGATGCCGTTGACGCCCCAGTTAAGCCCATCTTGCGAAGCGGTTTCGCTTGTCACCATAATGCTCTTTAACGTATCAATGGTGGCTCCTTCGAGAACCATGCCGTTACGATCTTTAGCCCGCCTTTCATCGGTCTTATCTAAATAGGTCCATGTAGAATCTGGAGCGATAAAAACATCCATAAAATCGCCTTGGGTATCTGCACCATTGGTACCCATAGAACCGCCATCCACCAAGCGACTCGCCCCTGCATGAATGATCATGTAGACGCGCTTACGATTTGGAGACGTAGGCTGGGGAATCTTGAATGGTGAATCATCAGATTCGTGCGCGGCGGTGACCGCGTCCCAAATAAAATTCATATAATCCTGACTGCGAGCAGCGTCAAACTCCGCGGTTTTTTCATCTTTTTTCTTAGCCGTCCGATTATAATCAATAATGTATTTATCAAGTTTGTAGG
>MNYL01000142.1 GCA_001873075.1 Fibrobacteres bacterium CG2_30_45_31
TCCGATTCTTCATTCACGCGCCGAATGTCCTCTTAAGCGCCCTCTTCTGCCTCGCCTACCCCCTCTACAAAATGCTCCACACAAAACGCGCCTGGGGACGCGTCCAAAAGCATTTAATAAAAACAGGATTGTGCACTCGTACCACACCGCGCGCAGTATTCAGCAATCTCTACTGGAACTACATCGATTCCGTCCGCTACCTCGCCCGCTCGCCCCGAATTTGCCAAAGCGTCACTTATGAAAACGAAAAGCTCCTCACAGATACCCTCGCGCAAGGAACGCCTGTCGTCGCCTTAAGCATTCACCAAGGTGCCTTTGAAATGCTCCACCGCAGTCTCTGCCGTTATTCTTCACACGTCCACCTCTTCACCCACGCCTTCCCCAACGAAGCACTCACCCAAAACCTCCGCACGCTTCGCGCCGATCCTCACTTAAAAGAGCACAGCACCAAAGAAGTCGCCGCCGTCATCAAAGCCTTTTTTTGCGACCAAGGAATCCTCGCCCTCGTCGTTGACCAGGCTCAAAACAGCCATGGTAATGCTATCACCCTTCTAGGACTCCCTTCCACGCTCTATCTCAAGCTCCCCCTCCGCGTCAACCAAATGGGAGCAGCCATCGTCACCTTCCGCACCTTCCGCACCGAAAAAGGGCACACCATACGATTTGAACGCCTCTACGGGCCGCACACGGAAGCGTCCAAAATCACAAAAGAAATCAGCGCCGAAGTTAACACCTGGATTTTAGAACACCCTGAACAATGGACATGGAATTATCATGGCAATTTCGTTCCTCCCCCCACGCAATAAGGCTATTTTAAAAGCATGAACGAACCCCTCTCAGAAGCTGAAAAAATCCAGTGGGAATGGCTTAAGAATCACCCGATCCAAGATAAAGATCAGGAATTAAAAGCAGCGGACGCAACCCCGAAACGCACCCTCAAAGGCTCCCGCGGCAAACACATGCGCCGTAGCCCCTCCGCTTGGGAATTTCCCCTCCCTGAAGAAGAAATCGATCTCCACGGTTACGTCTCTGGCGAAGCTGTCGCCGCCGTAGAAAACCTCATGGACGGCATGGAAAAAGCGGGTCTCCACATACTCAGAATCATCCACGGCGGTGGAAACCCAGGCTACGGCAACGTCAAACACATCATCGACCGCAGTTGCCGCACACTCTGGAAAAATCGCATTATCTTTTACAGAACCGAGCCCGACAACGCAGGCTCCAGCATATTGAAATTGGGCAATGCCCCTCAAGCCGCTGTTATCCCCCGTAAAAAAAAGAAATAAACCCGATTTCCGTATTTTTTCCATTGAGAAAAAGTCCAGAATTAACTAAAATTGGGAGCGTTCATAACGGAATATAGCTCAGTCTGGTAGAGCGCTTGCTTCGGGAGCAAGAGGTCGTGAGTTCGAATCTCGCTATTCCGATAAAACAAAAAACCGCCCTTAGGGTGGTCTTTTTGTTTTAAACGGAATCAAAGAGAGTGGAGAACTCACGAAGTGAGGGCGATTAAAAGGACTCGAAACGAAGTGAATCGAGGACTTTTAAGCCCGCCATAGGCGGCCCACAGGGCGAAAGTGGAACAACGTGACACTGGAGGCAATCTCGCTATTCCGACGAGAGTAAAACATCTCGCGAGAAGCATTTTTACTCTAAACGGAATCAAAGAGAGATGAGAACTCACGAAGTGAGGTCGATTAAAAGGACTCGGAACGAAGTGAAGCGAGGACTTTTAAGCCCACCATAGGCGGGCATTCCTGCACTATTGCAACAGAGCCGTTTCTGAAAATTTGACGAAAAATGGTGGCGGCGGGCGGAAACGCGGCTACGAAGTGAGTCGAGCAAAGCGAGGTCGTAAGACCGAACGGAGTAACGCGTTTTCGTCCGCTGCCATTATACTCTCAAGCATAGCTATCGACTCGGAACAACGTGAGTCGAGGACTTTTAAGCCCGCCATAGGCGGCCAGCAGTAAAACCTAATGCTTTTGTAAACCCAGAGAAGAAAGGATGTTATCAAATTCTTCAAAATCAGAGTCATCAGCGTACAAAGCGTTTCCACTCCAAGTAAACATCGAAGTACCCCATGCACCAGTCAATGCAGGTTCCCAATAAAAAGACCCCAACGTGCCCGATAAACTTTTCAATTTCGTATTCGTCTCTGCACGAGCCCCCGAAGTATAGGAAGTCGAAGTTGAAGCCCCATTATATTCGGCAATCATATACTTGAACTGAGGAAATTTTGCCATTTGCGTAGAAATGAAATGACTCCAATCTGTCGGAGTCCCATGACCATAGGCCGTGTAGGCCGAAAATGCCATAATATCAAAATCAACGCCCTGTTTGGTCACGACCTCACTCATCCACCAAGAGCCATTTTTAACAGCACTCTCAATGTGCATCACAGTTTGAATAGAGGCACTCACATCATTCACCGCTTTAATGCCCGCCTTTAATAATTTTGCCAAATGAGCAGGATACAAACTTAATTTTCCACTCACTGTGGGAGACGCCTCTTGAACATTATCGCCCCAGCAATTCGTAGATGTCGTAGGCAAACTATACAACATCCCGTTGGTAATTTCATTCCCTATTTGAACCATATCAGGCAAAGCTCCGGCATTTTTCAAAGCGAGAACCAAATCATAGGTGTATGCATAGACAGAATCCGCCAAAGCCTCAATCGTAGTCACCGAACGCCAACGCTCTGGAATTATTTGCTTCGAAGGATCCGCCCAGTTATCACTGTAATGGATATCTAAAGAAAATCCCATTCCCGCAGCTTTCACCTTTTGAGCATAAGCAATGACATGTGTTTTATCACCAAAAGCCTCTATGGAGGTTTCGCCACAACCGATTGCAGCATAACCATAGGTTGCTGACGGACTCACAAACGTTTTAAGACGTACGTAATTAAAACCGTGATTTTTCAAAATATCGAAAATTGATTTTTCCACACCATCGGTATCATAAAATTTAATACCCCGGCTTTCATATTCCTGAAATTTGGATATATCTGCACCCAGGATGTAATCCCCCTTTTGATAAACTATAACACTGGAAGATGAAAACTCGGTGCTACTTGATAATGAAAAACTACTACTTGAAAGCAACTCTGATCCATTGCTACTTGATGATAAAGTAAGTAAGCCACTACTCAAAATTTCGGCAAAATAGCTACTACTCGATAATTCATCAATTGAACTGCTACTTGAAATTTCTCCACTACTGAGATATTCAATACTCCCACTTGAAAAAGGCGGTTCCAAACTAGAAGAATAATTTTCATGAAGCGCAGAACTGCTGCTCAATACAGAAATGGCCTCTGAAGAAGACAATAAATTCTCATTAACTTCTGTTCCTTTATCATCACCGCACGAAACACATAGCGAACAAATAAAACCACCCAAAATCAGTTTGTGAACAAACATACCAAACCTCCTCTTATTGAGTCCCTCAAAAATATATACAAATTAACGAAAGACTCAAACATTCCAGAGGTTAACTAATTTTAACCAGCTCCACGATTATATTTTCATCCGTCTTCCCTTGGCGCGCAGGCGATTCAGCGGAGCCAAAGAAAGTAAAGGCACTAATCCAAAACAAATCAAAAAACCAAAGGCAAACGCGTCTCTGAGTCGAAGCACTAGTTCCATGGGGAAATTTTTTACCCCGGGCATTTCATAGAATGCCATGACGACGGCTACTGCTACTGC
>MNYL01000008.1 GCA_001873075.1 Fibrobacteres bacterium CG2_30_45_31
CCATGTTTACATCGTCCGCGAAATCAAGGATAAGACAGTCACACTGGATGGCAACCACCCCTTTGCTGGCATGGATCTTCTTTTTGACGTTTCCATCATTAACATCGAACCGCCCTCCATTACCGAACTCGAAACGGGGTTCCCCGATGAACCCGATGAAGACGGTTTTGAAGAAGATTTTAACGATCAGGGCGGATTTGGGAGACATTGGCGCTAATATGAATACCATGAACGAACTAAAACAAGCAGCAGGCGTACGTGCTGCCAATATGATTCAAGATGGCATGACCGTTGGTCTTGGTACCGGGAGTACAGCCACCTATATGGTGGATCATCTCGCGAAACGCATCCGCGAAGAAGGAATCAAAGTCAAAGCCGTAAGCACCAGTTGGAGCACTACGCTCCAATGCCGCGAATGCGGTATCCCACTCATGGAAATGGGCGAAGTATCTCACCTCGATATCGTTATTGATGGGGCTGATGAAATTGACCCCTCCCGTAACCTCATTAAAGGACGTGGAGCGGCACACCTTCTGGAAAAAATTGTAGCGAGCATGGCTGACACCTACATCATTATCGCCGACAGCAGCAAAAAAGTAAATCAGCTCGGCGAAAAATTCGCTGTACCTCTCGAAATTCTCCCCAACGCCATCGCGTTAGTCTCCGCACGCGTCAAAGCATTGGGAGCTACAGTCACAGTACGAATGGGAGCCCCAGGCAAGGATGGCCCCGTCATCAGTGATTCTGGAAACCTCATCGCCGACGCAAGCTTTGGCCTCATCAAAGACCCGGCACAACTCGCCCGCGATCTGGAACACATCCCGGGACTCGTCGGCCACGGTCTCTTCATCGGCATGGCAGACAAAGTAATTCTAGCCTCAGAAAACGGCCTAGAAGAGTTCTAGTTTTTCATTTTTTACATAAGGGTGCCTCTAAAAATTGGTTTGCGGGAATGAAATCGAACGAGGTCGAGCCAGAGCAGGAATGATTGTTGACCAAAACGAGTGCAATGGGCATGCTTGCATGCCCATTGCCGAGTTGCATCAACAAGTGCGTAAGCACAAAAGTGGTGAATACTGGTTGTATTCGCCGCTTTGAAAGACGAACTATGGCGAAGTACCACAGTCGATTTCATAGAAAATGAATTTTTAGAGGTACCCATAAAAAAAGGCCCACTGTGAAGTGAGCCCTTTTTTTAATCTTAAATCTCAACCGTTACTTAACTTCGGTAGAAGCCGGAGCATCATTTCCATCGACATCGGGAAGTTTCTTCACGAAGTTACGACGGCCATAACGAACCTTGGACGGATCAAATTCAGCACCAAGAACTTCTTCTACCACTGGAGCCACGGCAACAGATTCCATAACAGGAGCAGCCGGAGTATTCACTGGCACGCGAGGAGCGAGTGGACGACGACCTTCTTGGATTGGAGCTGGAGCAAAAGATGCAGGAGCAGATTCAGAAACAACCGGAGTTGCCTGAAAAGAAGATTCCACGGGAGCGGAATCATTATTCGCAAAATCCGGACGACGGTTAGGACGGTCCCCACGGTTATTGCGACGATCATTACGATCGTTACGACCATTATTGCGGTCACGGTTTTGACCCATGCCACGATCTGGACGATCTGGACGCTGTTCCGGGCGCTCTGTACGCTCGGGACGATTGTTGTTGTCTTTGTTAACAACAACAGAACGATCCCTGTTCTGGATATTGCGATTGTCTTTATTGTGGCGATCACCGCGGGAAGCCATTTCCTGAGCACCAACTGGGTGGCGGGAAGAAGGCTTCAAATTCATGTCGGGGGAAAGCTTTTTGACAATCGGTGTGCGAAGCATCGTAATGAGCTTGCTCACCTTCGCAAGGATCAAAACGCCCAAAACCACTGCAGCAGCAGCGAGTAGGAGCGTTAGTGTTTGTTGAATTTCCATTAGGGTACCTCATAAATTGGGTTTGCCACGGCAACGGCTGGAAATAACCGACACCGGGGTGGCTGCACGTTTAATAGGGCCATCTTAATAACATCCCAGGGACTTGACGGCCGATGAGGCTCAACTGCCTTGGCAGGGAGCAAATGTTTTCGCAAAGGCGAAAAGTGCGCAACCACGGCCCAAATTTACATAAAAAGAGAAGTACTTGGGAGTCATAGGTAAAATTATTTTTGTGCAGTGCCTATATTGACAAATGACCAATTGCGCAGTATATTTAGATCATACTGTTAAAGAGGTATCACTATGGATAACTTGAAAAAAGCACTCACTCTCCGTCAGGAAGAAGTTTACGAGTACATCCGTACCCGCACCCAGGAAACACGACTCCCTCCCACCGTTCGGGAAATTGGAGAGCGGTTTCACATATCTTCAACCAACGGGGTCCGCTCTATCCTCGCCGCACTGATAAAGAAGGGTTACATTAAACGTTCCCCTCGCCTTTCTCGAGGTATCGAAATTCTCGATAGTGAACCAGCCGTCCATACAGTTGAAAATGCTTCAAACATGGTCGAAATTCCTATTATCGGTCGGGTCGCTGCGGGTGCTCCTATTCTTGCCGTCCAAAACCTTGAGGGCACAGTCACCGTGGATCGCGATTTCCTCGCAAGCCAACCCAATGTTTTCGCTCTGCGCGTCAAAGGGGATTCCATGATCAACGCGGGCATTTTCGATGGAGATCTCGTGTTTGCCCGTGAGCAAAAAGTTGCAGACCGCGGAGAAATGATCATCGCTCAAGTGGATGATGAAGCCACAGTCAAATATTATCAACCGCAGCCAGAGTGGATTGAACTCCGCCCGGCAAACCCAAAATATTCTCCCATCATTGTCAAACCAGAAAGTCATTTTTCTATTGCAGGCCGAGTCATCGGCGTCATGCGCAAAATCAATTAACTTATCAATTGAAGACCGCAGAGAGTTATTCATTCATTCTTTTAAAAACAAAAAAGCCTTTACAAAAATAAAGACTTTTTAATTTATATGAAAGACAAAAATTTTTATTCGATTTCCAAATCTTCGTCTTCTAAATCTTCCGGAGTTGGAGCTTTTTCTTCCAAATCATCCTGATCTTCGTCTAAAGAATCACCACCCAGAAGTCCCATCTGATAATCTAATTTGCGAGCTTCTTTCGTGTGACCTAAGCCCAAAATTTCGGCACAGTCTTCACAATAACCGAGATCTTTGTCCACGCGATATTCTGGAGACACGAAATTAATGCAACATTTAGTACAAAGTTGCGATGAGGCTTCTTTGTACAAACTCTGATTTTCATCTTCGAGTTCCTGAACCACACGTTCGTACAACTCCTCCGGAGATTCCTCCAACAGAGAAGCCTTACGGCGCATGGGAAGCGTGGGCTTTTCAACACCCTTCAATTCTGATGAAACCTTTTTTTTGTTCACTCGATCTTCTTGTTCATCCACTTCAATGAAGAATGGAACCTTGGTAAGTTTTTTCCCACCACCGAGCAAAACCGCGGGAAAATCCATCATCACTGATATTTTATCCACTGCTGGTTCTTTTTCTACAGGAGTAGTATTTTCCTTAATCGCAACTTTTTTAGCGGGAGTCATTTTAGTTTCTGGCTTAACAGGAATTTCTTTAACAGGAGCTGGAGTTTTCTTTGCTGGGG
>MNYL01000088.1 GCA_001873075.1 Fibrobacteres bacterium CG2_30_45_31
AAAGCACTTCTGCTGGCGAGCAAAGAGGGCAACCTTCGCATTATGTTTCCTATGATCTCGGGCCTCAATGAGTTGCGTGCGGCGAAAGCACTTTTCCAGGAATGCCGCAACGAATTAACAGAACAAGGGTTGGAATTTCCAGAGATTAAAATTGGCGCGATGATTGAAGTTCCTGCGGCCGTGATGATGGTGGATGCCATTGCTAAAGAAGTCGATTTTTTCAGTATTGGCACCAATGATTTAATTCAATTTACGCTCGCTGTAGATCGTACCAATGAACTTATTGCGAATATGTTCGAGCCTCACCACCCTGCGATTTTGAACATGATCGACCGCATCGTGACTGCGGCACATCGCGAAGGTATTATTGTGAGTGTCTGTGGCGAAATGAGTTCCGATCCTCTGAGTACCCTTGTTCTCGTAGGCCTTGATGTGGATGAACTTTCCATGACTCCTTGGAGCATTATGGAATGCAAAAAGATTATTCGCTCCATCAATTATGAAGATGTTCGTGCCACCGCCAAAGCGGTTTTAAAATTGGATGACGCACAAAGTGTCAATCGTTACCTTCGCCAAAAATATTTACAGACCATCACGGATCTTGGTATTTCAAGTTTTATTACTTCCCAGGATTTTGGATCAGACCTGGGAGATCCGTAATGAAAATTGGAATTCTCTTTATTTTCGCCGCTATTTCCTGGAGTTTTGCTGAACCAAAAGCTTTTGACAGTTTGGAATTTATTTCACCAGAAAAATTTCAAAACAAAGTCATTCGCCATGATCGTGTAAAACGTATTTGTGAAGACTCCACTGTAGCACCCAATCTTCATGATTTCGCTTGTGCAGCATACCTTTATTATGGTGAAAAATGGGATGCGGCTTACAAAGCATACGATTCCTTGCGTGGAAAAGATACTCTCCTCGATCAAAGTATTCTGATTCGAATGGCCCGTACCCGGCTTTATGATGGAGAACTCAAAAAAGTAAATAAAACGCTTGATCTTGGAAAACGGATGGAGAAAGACCCCGAATGGCAACAACAAGCGAGCCGAATCCGCATGGAAACGTTCCTTGCCAATAAAAAAAATCGTCCTAAGAAAAAAGCCGATTCTCTGGAGTCTTTTCTTAAAAAATATCCCCAAGGTCCGGAGTCTGATGAATTCCGTTATCGGCGTGCAGTTTTGTTAGAAAACGCACAGAAGTGGAATCTTGCCCAAAAAGCTTACCTTCGCGTGTTATCGGACTACTCGGAATTCGGGGATTCTGCATTTATTGCGATTCGCCGCATTCGTGAAACGCATCCTTCCGATGAATCTATTGGAGAAAAAATCACTTATGCCAATCGTATCTGTTTTAAAGGCATGAACAAAGAATGTCTTACTTTGATTGATTCCATTTTTATTTTGGATTCTCTTAAAGCACCCGCGCGTGATACCACAAAAATTCCCAAAATGAAAACCGCCGAGGACTCCACGATTTGGCGTTTAGCCCCAAGCACCTTGGATCTTAAAACTCGAATTAAACTTTGGGAAAAACGTGCCCTTGCTCTTCGCAGAGAAAAAGAAAACGTAGAAGCGATTAACATATACCGCTTCTTGTTAGATTCCGTGGAAATTCGCGCTAGCTGGATGCAATCATTGCTTCGTTTGCTCCGCACTGAAAATAAAACAGACGAAGCCAATTTAATTGATTCTCTTTTCCAAACTCGATTCAAGTATAGCCCGGAAAATGCCAATAACATTTGGGTCCGGGGTTTCGAATTTGAGCAAAACAAACGCTATGATGATGCGATTGCTACTTACAACGAGTTAGCGAGTTCTGAATTTCAAAATACCAACAAACACGAGTGGGCTAAATTTCGCATCGGATTTATTTACTTCAAACAAGGGCTCTACCCGGAAGCAGAAAAAGCGTTTATTGAAGCTCGCAATGAGCCCTTCACATGGAGTAGTAATGCGAGTCGCATGTTCCTTGCAGAAACCTATCTCAAGCAAGGAAAAAATGATCTTGCGCGCGAAGCGTATGTCGATTGTATTCGCGATTTTCCCCTCGGTTATTATGCAGCGCGCAGTCGCACAAAACTTGCTAGATTCAAATTATTGGACTCCGCTCAAATACCGTTCCTTTCTCCCCAAGTGCTTTCTGACGATTCCACACTTGCTTGGATTCGTTCCTCCCAACCCTCAACAAAACGAGAGAAAACTTACACGCCAGAAAATTTTTATCGTGTCAAGCATCTCTTAGAATCTGGGTTTACTGAAGAAGCCTACGACCTTTATGTGGAAGAAAGCAAGAACAACTATAATCATTTGGATTTTCTCTATGAATATGGCAGACTTTTCTTAGATGCGGGTGAAGTGACCAAAGGTTACAAACTTGCTAGGGAATTCCAAAATTTGATTGATCGTAAAAGTATGGGGGCGGCCCCTCGAAATGTACTCCGCTTTATTTACCCCGTTCCTTATACCCGTCAAGTCGTTGTGAATTCTGGTTCTGGCATTAATCCTTTCTTTATTTATAGCGTCATGCGACAAGAATCTTCCTTTAACTACCGTGTGAGTTCTGGTGCCGGAGCTCGCGGTTTATTACAAATCATGCCCCCCACTGGAGCTCAATTAGCGAAAAGAGAATCGCTGGATACGTTTATTCCTTCTATGCTTTTTAACCCTTACATGAACATTCGTTTGGGCATTCGCTATTTAACAGATCTTTTGATTGAATATAATCAAGACCCCATGTATGTCCTTTGTAATTATAATGCGGGTCCGAAACCCACAAAACGTTGGGCCGAAAGTGGCAAGGGACTTGATTGGGATATCCGTGTTGAAGAAATCAGTTACTGGGAAACCCGGGAATATGTAAAACGCGTTCTCGGCAACTATTGGGTTTACGAAGAAGTCTGGAACGGTGTTCCACAATAGGTTTTTATAATGCTTTTCTTTTTTCTTACTATAGGTGCCTCTGTGTGCTTTGCCTGTGGCAATGTCATTTCTAAATCTGGCATTACACAACTTTCGCAAAAACCGGATATCAAACATCCCCTGCGTTTTGTGAAGGCTCTCCTTAGCAATAAAAGATGGTGGTTAGGTTTTATTGTCGCTTGCCTCGCGAGCATCGGAAATTACTCCGCCATGGCACTCTACAATTTGAGCCTCGTGAAACCCATGACCACATTGAACCCCGTACTTACAGTCATTTTCGGATACGTTTTTCTGAAAGAATATATCAACAAAAGAGTCGTTGCGGCCATCATTTGCGTTATCCTTGGCATTTTAGTGGCCGCCTTTGATGTAGGAGAAAAAGCAGGGACTCAAAATATTTCTGCACTTTGGACATACGCATTAATTATGCTTGGCCTCGCTTTTTCTACCAAGATATTCATCAAGAAACGCGAAGTCAGCGATTCCTTGATAATGGGAATAGGGTACGGACTCTCTGATGCCTTTTACAAAAGTCTTGCAATGAGTGCAACCGAAAAAGGAATGGAACTTTCTGGAGCAGAGCTTCTTTACTGGATTACAGACCTCCGTGTCTGGGGCTTTTTTGCTGCTTTTTCATTAGCCTTTAGTTATACACAAATTGCTTTTTCCCATGGACGCGCTCTTTTTGTGATCCCCTTTAGCGCAGCGATTGGTGCGGCAGTCCCCATCCTTGCTGCAGCGGTTGTTTTTGGCGAACCCTTCCCTCCGAAGAAGATCTTTTGTGTAGTTTTGGTGCTTATTGGTTCAAGTTTATTTATCTCCAGCCAAAAAGAACTCCATCCCCAAGGAGACAAACATGAAAAACATTGAAACCTGGTACCAGGCGACAGGCCATTGTGCGACTTCTGAATACGAAGTGGTTAGCTACTTATTTTTTGAAGCCGGCGTTAGCATGTTACAGGAACTGGATTCGAGCAATGCAGAACGAACTGACTTTTGCTTTTTTTCTGAATCCAAAGAAGAACGCGACCGCATTATTGCTCAATTCCCACAATATGAATTTACCCGCAACGAAGAGCCCGCAAAGGATTGGGACTTGTGGTGGCGCGAGCGCGCGGTACCTGTTTCTGTAAGCAAGCGTTTATGGGTGCGCCCCCCTTGGGTGGCTTTTGAATCCGAAGATCCTGAAGCCGTAATTTTGGAACTCGAAGCTAAAACCGCTTTTGGCACAGGCGAACATGCGACCACCGCACTCGTCGCCTCTCTCATGGAACAGATTCCTATGGAAGGGAAAACCGTTTTGGACATTGGTACGGGCACAGGAATCCTTGCCATGTTTGCCAAACGCTTGGGAGCGAAAATAGCGATCGGCACAGAAATCGATCCTTTGGCTCTCCCTTGCATTGCTGAAAATTTTGCAAAAAACGGATTCAAAACGAGTGGAGCGGTCCTCGGCTTTCTAGATATTTTTAGAGAAGAGGCTCATTTCGATGTCATTGTTTGCAACATGATCCGCAGTGAACTTTGGCCCCTCCGAGATGACATTGAAAGCCGGTTACTCCCCCGTGCTGATTTAATTCTTTCTGGACAATTAACCGCCGAGAAAGACTACATCCTTAACTGGTTTACAGAAAGCGGCTTTGTGATTGAAGCAGAAGCATCAAAAGAAGAATGGTGGGGCGTTCATGCCAAAAGAATCTAAAGCGATCCTCGACGCGATCGTGAACCGCAGATGTATCCGGGAATTCTCCAGGGAAGTCGTCTCAGATGAAATGATTCAAACGATATTAGAAGTGGCGAGACGTTCCCCTTCCAGCAAAAACACGCAGCCGTGGAAGTTGACCCTTTTTCAAGGAGCGGCTCTCGATGCGCTGCGTGCTGATTTCTTAGATTCCTTTGATACCGGAAAACATTTCTACCCGGAATTTCCTTGCGAACTTATTTCTGAGTACCGTGCCCGCGCCGTTGCTTTGGGGAAAGCCATTTTTGCATACAAAGGATTTACCCGAGAAGACATGGACAAACGAAAAATTCACAACCGTTTGAATTACCAATTTTTTGATGCCCCTCAGATGTTCATTCTGGGTGTTGACAAAAATGCTTACCATGAGGGAACCTTAGTGGATTGTGGTATTTTTGCAGCCAATTTGATGCTCGCTGTAGAAGGCGTCGGTTTGGGAAGTTGTCCACAAATGAGTACGCTCGTATACCCGAATTTACTTCGTCGTCATATTCCCCAAGGGGACCAGCAATTGTTCTTAATGTCTCTCCCCTTTGGTTACCCCAAAGAAGGGAGCCATATCAATGATTTTATCTCCACTCGTGAGCCCATTGAAAACTGGTTCACCGTTTTAAAATAACCAAAACCCAATCTGTTACTACTTTTAGGATACTATGAGTACTCCTCTTTTTCTCCGTGCCTTACAAGGCGAAGTAACCGAAACTAAACCTGTGTGGCTCATGCGCCAGGCGGGGCGGTATCTCCCTGAATACAGGGAAGTGCGCAAGCGTTTCACGAACTTTCTTGATTTTGTAGCCGATGCAGAAGCAGCAGCAACGGTGACAGTACAGCCGGTCAACCGCTTTGGGCTCGATGCCGCCATTCTTTTCAGCGACATCCTAGTGACACTTCCCCCGATGGGGATCGACTTAAAGTTCATCTCTGGAATGGGGCCGGTCGTGGAGCGCCCTATTCAAAGTGAAGCCGCCGTAAGGGCGCTCACGAATTTCGATTGCGAGAAAGCCCTCCCCTTCACGAAACTCGCGATCGAAAAAACAAAGCGCAAGCTCCCCTCAGCGACGCCTCTCTTGGGCTTTGTCGGCGGCCCCCTCACTCTCGCCTCCTACGCCATCGAAGGCAAAAGTAGCAAGGACCTGCAAGAGACCAAAAAGTTTTTCTACTGTGATCCTTTTGCTTACGAAGCGCTCCTCACCCGCATGGCGAACATTACCGGAGAATATCTCGCACTCCAGGCGAAGTGGGGCTGTGACGCATTAGTCATCATGGATAGCTGGGCTGGGCATCTCTCCCGTAGCGATTACCGGGAAATGGCTCTCCCTTACACCCAAATCGTTCTTGACAAAGTACGCCAAGTGACCGACGCCCCGATAATCCATTACGCAAACGGAGCGGGACATCTCCTCAATGAAATTGAAACCTTGGCATTCAACGCCATAGGACTCGATTGGCGAACAGATCTAACGACAACATTGCAGGCGCACCCTACAGCAATCTTTCAAGGCAATCTGGATCCGGCCATGCTTTTTGCTCCTGCGGAAACAATCCAGACGCGCACTCGCGAAATCCTGGATCTGGTTAAAGAACGTCCCCATATCATGAACTTAGGTCACGGAGTCCTTCCCCAGACGCCGATAGAAGGGGTACAAGCGTTTATTGATGCGGTTCGGGGTAATTTTCTATAACAAAAAAC
>MNYL01000231.1 GCA_001873075.1 Fibrobacteres bacterium CG2_30_45_31
CATCGGCGAGAATGGCTGAAGCGACTTCCGCTCCGGTAAGGCCACTTGCAATTTGAATTTTTTGGCCTGCCTTGAACCGTGAAGAAACTATCGCAGAAATAATTCCTGAAAGGGCAAGGCTCACGACTAAGATAATCATGTAAACTGGATCAAAAAACATGTACTAAAACCTCCGTACTGTTCCAAATTAAAAAAAAACACCTTCAAAAGCAGGTGTTTTTCGATAGAGAGCTAAAAAAGAACATAAGGGGGTATTATGTTCGCTTTTTCTTTGTTTTTTTGCCTGTTTTCCAAACAGCCGAATTCTTTTCGGCGACGGCAGCATAGCGAGGGGTCATTTGTATATATTGCTTTGCTATCTCTGCAGCAATAGCACCGAAAGGGAGTTCAAATCCGCAATCGAGCTTATACAAAATGTCACATTGGGGATTTCGTCCCTCAGTTTCCAGAATCGAAATGTATTGGCGCGTCAGGCCACTACGCTCTGCGAGTGTTTCTTGGGTGAGCTTTTGCTCGCTGCGGAAACGCAGTACAGTTAAACGGCACGCATAATAAATGCGATCCAAATCAATCGAATTCATGTCACAAATGGTACCAAAGAAGCTGATAAAATACCGCAATTAATCGGTGGCTAAATTTTTTGGTTAGTTTTAGGCGTTTTTTTATAAAAAAAGGAAAAAAGGTACAGATGGCACCAAAGTCAGCGATCTGCGTTGTTCTGACATACAAAAACGATGTAAAAATTTAGTTATTGTGTCACAAATTTGTTTTTTCCTAGAAGAATGAACGATTTCTTCTGTTTTTTAACGGTGGCTTTTGTTATTTTTTCACCCACGATATGAATTTATCGTCAAACAAGAGGATGATATGAATATTAGAATGCTTTTGGCCGTAGGCCTTTGCTCTGTGGTCTTATTTGGTTGTAACGAAATGGGTGGCGCTTCCAAGAAAGCCCTCGTTACAGAGAAAGATAAGTACAGTTATGCTTTGGGTGCCCATTTTGGCACACAAGCTCATTTCCAGTTGGTACAGCGGGATTCCATTGACTTGGATTTGGCTGTTTTCGTTCAAGCCTTTATGGAACGTTACAATCAAGATAGCACGAAGTACTTGATGACAGATTCCCTTGTATTTGCAACGCTTAATGACTTTTCGATGAAGAAGCAACAGGAAAAAGTGGCTAAGGATAGCATTGCCGCCATTACCAATCTTACTGCACAAAAAGCATTCCTTGACAAGAATAAGACTGAAGCGGGTGTTGTCACTACGGCGAGCGGTTTGCAGTATAAGATTATCACCCAAGGTGCTGGTGCGGTTCCTGGTGATTCTTCAATTGTTACTGTGCATTATACGGGTACGCTTCTTGATGGCAAAAAATTTGACAGTAGTATTGACCGCGGTCAACCTGCCGAGTTCCCGATTGCTGCTGTGATCCCAGGCTGGACGGAAATGCTCAAGCTTATGAAGGTGGGTACTAAAGTTCAGGCTTGGATTCCTAGTGAATTGGGTTATGGCCCACGGGGTCGTATGCCGATGATTCCGGGCAATAGTCTTCTTGTGTTTGAAATGGAACTTTTGGGCGCTAAGAGCATTGACGATAAGGCTCCTGTTGCAAAACCAGTGGGTGTTAAGTCTGCTGCTGCACCAGCTAAATCGGCGAAATAATAAAGAGAGACTAGAAAAGCCCGCTTATGGCGGGCTTTTCTTTTTTCGGTTTTAGGAGTTTAGTGTGCGCTGTTTTTTTCTTGCTTTTATTACTGTCTTTTTGGTCTCCCTTTTGGGTTGCTTTGAATCGTTCAAGG
The DNA here is from genome assembly GCA_001873075.1 of Fibrobacteres bacterium CG2_30_45_31. Classification (GTDB taxonomy): domain Bacteria; phylum Fibrobacterota; class Fibrobacteria; order Fibrobacterales; family Fibrobacteraceae; genus UBA1313. The sequence goes on from MNYL01000231.1 coordinate 1,803, forward strand.
CCGATAGTCTTTCTGATAATATTAAAGATTTGAAAACACAGTTGGATTCTTTGCGACGCGTAGAAATGACGGTGAACAAAAATCGAGCGAATCGGTATGTGTTGACGCATGATTCTGTGCATGCGGGGGATGGTTTGTTTCAAGTGATGGCCCGTATGGGTGTTTCGGAATCGGAGCGTCGTCAAATTGTGCTTGCTATTCAAGATAGCGTAGAATTATCCAATATGCGTGTTGGACAAAATTTTCATGTCGCACAAAGGGAAGATGGTCGTGTTGAGGTATTTAGGTATGCCACCAATCCTGCGACAATTCATTTGCTTTTCCGCAATCCAAGAACTCGGGAATTTGAATACAGGCGGATAGAAAAACCATTAATTCGTAGGCAGTCTGTGTTTACGGGTGTTTTAGAAAATGGGAGTACTCTCAATGGTATTTTACTGAAGGTAGGGGTGCCTACTCGGATGGTGGGCATTGCGAGCGGAGTGCTTCAATGTAAGATTGCATTTAAACAAGCAAGGGCAGGGGATCGCTTTCGCCTCTTGCTTGAAGAAGATTTTTATCAGGATTCTATATGGATCAATGGTTTTGTTCGTTATGCGGAATTTGATGGTCATATTGTGGGACATCATGAGGCTTTTCGTTATGAGGATCCAGATCCTAAGAGCACGTTCAATGCTTTTTATACAGAATCTGGCGAGGCGCTGATTTTTGATGGGCTCCGTTACCCTCTAGATCGATTGCATATTACGAGTTCATTTGGTGTTCGCATTCATCCGATTACTGGGAAACGAACGATGCACAATGGTGTTGATTACGGTAGCCCAAAAGGTTCTCCTGTGTATGCTGTTGCTGCAGGCACGGTGGTAACTTCGGGTTATGATGAATTTAGTGGTAACAAAATTGCCGTTCGCCATGCAGATCGCTCCACCAGTTGGTATTTGCATTTGAGTGCCCGAGGGGTAAGCGTCGGTGCAAAAGTGAATGCTCGTCAGATGATCGGTCGCGTGGGAAGTACCGGTCGTAGCACGGGTCCGCATTTGCATTTTGGTTTTACGAATAGTGCAGGCGTGTGGATTAATCCTCTTTCCAAAACGATGATCGCTACTCCAAAATTAGAAGGCGAACGTTTCGCTCGTCTCAAGATGCAGGCGAAGAAGATTAGAGAAGAACTCAGACGAACCGAGGCACAGAAGCCTAACCTGTTAGACAAAAATTCGAGTGTTAAAGTAAAAACGCGCGTAGTGAAGTAACTCGCGCGCTTATCGTTCTATTTTCATTGGCGTGGCTTTATGCCACGCTTTTTGTGTTAGTACTTGGGAGGAAGTGGAATGATTTTGAACGCTCCATCGCGTTTAAAGTTTTTGATGGATGCAGATCCCACCGATTTCTTGGTTTTGGGCCCAGTCCAATGACCAATGGGAGTTGTGCCGTAACCCGCGGTGCGTTTATAAGTTCCCTTTTGAGCTAACTCAACGGCCTTGTTCATTGCAGAATCAGGATCAGCAATGACAAAGTCGGGGACAAAACCGTAAGTATGGTAACTGACTCCATCTTTATCAAAGAGTCTAAGAGAGGTGGCACCCGCAATACCATTGACCTCGGTAACGATATAGAATTGTCCAATGCCTTTTCCGTAGGAGAGCTCTCCCACAATTGGCGTTTTGAGATTTGAAGCAAGCGCGGCAGCAAAAATTTCGGAACAACTGGCACTACCAGAATCCAACATCAAGACATAGTAACGGCCCTTGCCGATCCCATTTGTCGTTGCAATTGTGGCAAACGCACTATCAATCTGAACGGTATAATCTTTATCAGGGACGGCGTAAGTGCCTCGAATGATGGTATCGCCCTGAGCAAGTAACATCTTAGCCATATCAGAGCACTGATCTACGCTTCCGCCCGGATTGCCTCGCAAATCCAAAACAGTTGATTTAGCTCCATCGGTTTCTTCAAGGATTTCTGCAAACTCTGCGGAGGTTCCGTG
>MNYL01000094.1 GCA_001873075.1 Fibrobacteres bacterium CG2_30_45_31
GAGCCGCGAATACCTGAGCCGTATTCTGGATGGCGCTGCGGTGCGGGGACTTCCTGATCGCTATATCGAACATCTCTGGAACTCAAAAGCCAGGCTGGCTTCTTACCTTGTTCCCCGTGGGCTAGGCTTCAAATCGGAGCTTCTGCGCAATATGGCTTGCACGGGCTGTGGGGACCTGCGGGAATCCAAGGGTGGGTTCCTTTAAAATGGTGAAGGCAAAGACTTTTATTACATGAGTCCTATGCGTTATCAAGGTAAAATTGTCAGTGGGAAAGAAGGACGTCGTTTTGTCACAAATCCAAAAAATAATCCTTTCGAATGGCTTTCTGGATAACGGTTGTTGTATAGATCAAGCCGTTTATTTCCCGTTTTTCTTTGTGAGAATTTGCAACAACGTTTTGCCGACGGCGGCATTGTCTGTATAGTTGCCGCGAACAGGATCGTGGTTGATGGCGGTGGCAGGTAAAGCTTCGGCGCACGAGCCTTTGGCAAAGAGGGGCACGAGCTGATTGGTGTGATTCCCCGTGTTCCAGGAATAGCCCGGAATTTTTCCTTTGCCATTATTCACCAGATCATAATCCACGTCAAAAGAATCTTCTCCTGTCTGATAGATTCCTTGAGGCCCTGTGAGGTAACCTGTTTCATGATCTCCGGTGATGACCAGTAGATTATTTTTCCAACCCCCATTCTTTTCAATCCACGCGATGACGGTTCGTACCGCTTTGTTAAAGTCCATCTTTTCTTCAATATTGCGGGCAATGAAGTTGGAGTGTCCTGCTCCATCAATGGCTCCCCCTTCAATCATGAGGAAAAAACCAGCGGTATCTTGGGAGAGAATACGGAGAGCGACGGTGGACATTGTGGAAAGTTCTGGAACCGAGGTGTTGAAAGGAACCTGCCCGACGGTATCTGTTCCTGCATTGCCGTTGCTGCGTTCTTCCTGTAAGGTGTAATAAGCTTGCGCTACACCGATAAGGCGTTTGGGGAGTGGGCTGAGGCCCGCTGCGAGAGAATCAAACGAATTTTTGCGTTCGAGGAGGGTCCAGGAACCTTCCTTATTTTTTGCAGTGCCGCTGACGAGCTGATTCCATGTATCCTGTCCGCCCACGTAATTGTATTGAGGACTCGCCGTCAGTTTTCCGTCATTGTCGTACAAGGGGTGTCCCGCGCCGATGATGACATCTGTCTTGGAATCATAAACCATATTTCTCGCAATTTCTTCATAGTTGTTTCGGCTCGCATTGTGTGCCACGAATCCGGCGGGAGTGGCGTGGGAAAAAGGCATGGTAGAGACAACCCCTGTGGATTTTCCAACACTGGTGGCTTTTTCCGTTTGGTTGAGGAGGGGAGCGTTATTTTTGTCAACGCCGATTTTCCCGTTGGTGGTTTTCGTGCCCGTGGCAAAAGCGGTGGCACTTGCGCCGGAATCGGTCGGGCCTTTGAGAACCCATTTGGGGTCTTTGCTCGCTGCTTCTGGATCGTAGACATAACTGGAGAGAGACCAGGTACTCATAGGGAGAATGACTGGGAAAAGATCGTAAGGCTGGGAATGCAGTGTGCCATTTTCATATAAATCAGCAGCCGCAATTTGATTGTAACCACAACCATCGCAGATCATCAGGATAATATTTTTGCTTTCGCAAGTGCCGACGATAGCTTTGTAGTCAATGGTGACGGTGTCGCTCGCACTGTCTGCGGAAACAATACCACAGGCACCCAACAAAAAAGAACCACTAGCACATGCTAATGAAGAAAAATACGATTTCATTCCAAAACTCCGCGTAGTGGAAAACCCGACACATCACCAACACGAAAGAAAATTAGCCTTTTCATTCCTGTCGAAATGTTAAGGGCACCTCTAAAAATTGGTTTGCGACCGCAAAATTGGGCGAGGCCGAGCCAGAGCAGGCACGAAAAGAGGCTAATAATGATGTTATTAGCCTCTTTGAGCAACGAACTATGGCGATGCGCCCCAGCCAATTTTGCAGAAAAGGAATTCTTAGAGGTGCCCTTAAATGCCTGTAAAAATAGATGGTTGCCTACTTTTGTGGCGTCCCGCAGGGTCTCTGGTAGAGATGGAGCCCAAATAGCGGGATAACAGCTATGAGGTGGTCAAAAATATCGGACTGCAGTATTTCGTAAGGGACGGTTTCGGTCTCTTTGGAGAACGCATAAATTTCGATGGGCTGGCCTTCAGGCCCCGTTTGTAATTGGCGCACCAGAATGGTCATATTCTGATTAATGGAAGGGAGGCTTTTCAAATACGCCTCACAGTAGGCACGAAAAACGATGAGATTCGTGAGGTGATGTCCGTTAGCGAGTACATCATAATCTTCCGGGGTGAGTTCTTTCTGATTATAGTATTCGATTTCGTGGAGTTTGTTTTCGAGATAGGGACGCAAAAGTTTTATTGCTTGGAGTTCCTGAATCTGTTCGGTGCTGAGAAAACGAATGGTTTGAATATCAATGAAAAGGGCTCGCTGGATGCGCCTTCCGCCGCTTTCGCTCATGCCTCTCCAGTTTTTAAGGGAGGAAGAAACGAGTTCGTAGGCAGGGATAGAAGTAATGGAATTGTCCCAGTTGCGGATGCGCACCGAGGTGAGGGATACATCGACTACTTCTCCGTCCGCATTGTGTTTGGGAACTTCGATCCAATCGCCGGTGCGAATTAAATCCAAGGTAGCAATCTGGATGCCGGCAACGAATCCTAAAATGGTATCCTTGAATACCAGCATGAGAACCGCCGTCAGAGCTCCCAGGCCGGAGAGCAAAAATAGAGGACTCTTTTCGGTGACTTGGGAGATGACCAGAATGGCACAGATAATGAAGCCCACGAGTTTGAACGCTTGAAATAAACCCTGAATGGGGAGTCCCCGTTTGCGTTGATCCAGTTGAATCACAGCCGCAATAGAAGAAAGCACCGCATCAAACACCAGATAAGCGACTAAGATGAAGTAGATGTTATTTGCGCGGTAGAGGAGGTTGTAAAGCTCCGAAGTTCTGGGGAATGCATAAGGGAGACCCATGGCGATAATGGCTGCAGGTACAACGTGGGCAAAGCGATCGACGGCCTTGTATTCGACGAGCATATCGTCCCACTGGCCTTTGGTGCGTTTAGCAAAATGCTTGAAAATGGGAAGAAAAATTTTGCGGGAAATGAAAAGGGAAAAAATAGCGGCGATCGCTACGATGAGAAGACCACGGTAAGGATGAATGGTGGCAATGAGAAGATGCAAAATTTCTTTCATAAAGGAAAAATTAGAAAAATGCCTGTAATATTGCCGGTGAGGAACGCAAAACGATAAAAGCCCGGGATACTCGAGGGTGGATGTCTCCGTCAGATGGTGCTATCGCTGTCCTGTCAGGACGCTATGCTTTTGTATATTCGCTCTATGGCCGAAAAAAAATTGCTCCTTTTAGATTCCTTTGCCCTCGCCTTCCGTATGTTTTATGCGTACGCTAAAACGCCTCTTATCAACAGTGAGGGTCATGACGTGTCTCTGGTGCACGGCTATTGGGGAGCGGTGCTCCGCATTCTTCAGCAGCACAAACCGACCCATTTTGCCATTGTGCGCGATGTCAATCAGCCCACCTTCCGGCACCACCTTTACCCCGATTACAAAGCGAATCGCGGAGCCATGCCAGAGGAAATGGTACTCCAGATGCCAATGCTTCAGGAAATTCTCGCGGCGAGTGGAATCACGCTTCTGGCGGAACCCGGTTATGAGGCTGACGATGTGATGGCGAGTGTGGCTGTGGCGGCGGAGAAGGATGGCTTTGAACGGGTCTTTATCATTACCAAAGACAAGGATATGTCTCAGATTGTGAATGATTGTATCCACTTGTTTCATCTGGAAAAAGGCGCCGATGGGATTGATTTTGGACCGAAACAGGTTTTGGAAAAATTCGGAGTGCCTCCATCGCAGATTCGCGATTACTTGGCACTGATGGGCGATGCTTCCGATAACATTCCGGGGGTGCCAAAGGTAGGGCCCAAAACGGCGACTCAGCTTTTGGAACAGTACGGCGACATCGATAATTTGTACAATCACTTGGAAGAGATCACCAAAAAAGGATTGCACGATAATTTAGCCGACAATCGGGAAAAGGCGTTTCTTTCTCGCGAACTCGTCACGCTCCAAAGTTCCCGGGGGTTCAGTGGAACACTCGCCCAGTTGGAATTTCAAGGACTCCATAGCGATGCGCTCGCGGACTTGTTCAAAAAGAATGGCATTCCGAGTCTGCTTCGCCTGCTGGACACGGTTCCGAGCCGCTCCGGCTGGGTGGCGGAAGAGGGGAGTGTCAAAGAACCGGAGGTGCTCCCGGACTATATCCTCGTCAATTCCGACAAAATTTTTGAGAAAATGATAAAAGAATGCGAAGACGCCACATGCATCGCGGTCGACACGGAAACGGATTCGCTCGCGGCCATTTCCTGCGCGCTGGTGGGACTTAATATTTGTTGCAATGCGGCAAAGGGCTATTACATTCCTCTCGGGCATACCGATGACATGGGCCTCGAACGGGACAATTTTGATTTTGAAAAAGTCAAAAAATGGTTTGTGAAACTGTGGCAGGAAAAACACCGTGCCTGGGTTTTTCACAATGCGAAATTCGATTTGCATGTGCTGTGCCGCGCCTTTGATTTTGAACCCTTCCCGGCGACGATTTATGATACCTTGGTCGCTGCATGGATGCTTGCTCCAGGCGATACGGGAGGCTACGGCCTCGACGAACAGGTGCGCCGCAGACTTGGTCACGAAATGAT
>MNYL01000180.1 GCA_001873075.1 Fibrobacteres bacterium CG2_30_45_31
TAGATGAAGGTTCGCTTGGGGTTCCGCGTTATAAGGATCTCTGATTTTCTGCCATCAATCCCGTGTTATGCGAATGGAGGCTGAGGCCCCTTGAGCTCCGGGAATCGCTGTCGGTTTTGTAATGCAGACTTCACTCGCGACAACCTTGGGATAATGTTCGATAATATATTTTGCTACGGAGACGACCAAGGTTTCTACCAGAAAAAATTGAGCATTTACGATCAGGTCTTTGATCTCTTCCGATAAAGCTGCATAATCCACTGAATACTTCAAATCCTCATATTGAGCGGCTTCCGAAAAATCAAGCCATAGAGAAAAACTCAAAAGGACTGGTTGCGGTTTTTCTCGCTCAAAAGGAAGGGTTCCGAGAATACACTCGAAACCCATTTCTTTAACCGTTATTTTGCCGAGTTTCATTACCATGTGAAAAGGACGATTGCCCCTGTGAGGGATACCGCGGTGACACCAAACCAAATGTTGCGATAAAGAGCGTAGGAATTCATCGTTTGCTTGTTGGTCGCTTTCTTTTGCTCCAAGTTGTACAATGTTTGCTCCGGTTGTGAATAAAACCAAATCATTGATGTTTCACATTTTGTATCAACTACTCCATCTTTACTAGTACACGCGTCGTGAATGCTCTTTTTATGTTCATCAATCATATCGCCAGTCTTGTCATAGGCATCTTTAGCGTCGGAGTATTCCATATGTTGCATGACACCTACTACAGCGCCACCTGCGGCAACAGCAACAAGGCCCCATGCGCTCCATTTACGGACTTCATCAGCGATGCCAAAACGATTGGTCACATCATTCGCCGCATCATCTGCAGAATAATCAGATTCATCAGCCGCTTTATTGGTTGCGGCTACGTCACCTTCAACATCATATTCCTCACAATCTTCATCATCATCTGTGCATTCCTCTTCATCATCATCAATCGCGAGGGCTGGTGCAACCACAGGCTTGGGAGCGGCAATAGTATCTTCATCGTCATCAGTGGTGGCATTTTCGGAAGCGTCTATTGCCGAATCATCATCGGAACCATAATCATCCACAGGTTCTGCCACCGGAGAAGGTACTGCGGGTGTAGAAACGGGCATGGCAACTGCAGGTGTGGAAACTGGCACGGCAACAGGGGCTGGGGCTGCTGGACCTGCAGGCTTTAACTCTACCATTTGAGAATTGTAATTCACAAACAAGGAGGATGCCCCTTCCGCATAAATAGCCTGGCCATCGAAATAGACTTTTTCGACATCCATGTCAGCATCTGCTGTTTTTGATGTGAACACCTTTGCTTTGCCAAGCTTTTCGTAAGACATTCCCGCTGGAGGTGCAAAAGCCTTTAAGTTCGACAAAGAAGTGCCTTTGCGACCTTCGTAAAGTTGATAGGTCGTTTCTTCTTCACCGAATGGATCTTCAAACTTTTGGCGAACAGAAAGACGACCATTTTGGACGCTCTGAACCGAGCCAGAACTTGAAACTTTCAATGTTCCACCGAACTCGGCTGCAATAAAGTCATCTGGAGAACCAACATCTTCTCCGGAAAACTTCGTAATGGTATATGGATCTGCGAAAGCCTGAAAAACGAAAAGGCAGAGTAAAAGAACTAAAGATCGCATCATGCGGGTAACTCCAATATGAGAACAAACCGAACCACACCAAACCAATAACGCAAATATATATAATCCCTTTTTTCATAGGTGAAAAGGACCAAAATTTTCTAGCTTAAAACCAGTGAAAATGATAAAAATCAAGGAAAATAGTCATTGCGTGGTTTTAGGCGCGAGTCATAAGACTTGCCCGGTTGCTCTTCGAGATCGACTGGGTTTTCCTGCGGCGAACCTAGACCTTGGCTTGGCTAGCTTAGGACGACTTCCTGGATTAAGTGAAGCGGTTATTCTCTCAACCTGTAACCGTACAGAAATGTATGTAGCGACTCTTTACCCAGAGACTTTGAGAGATACCTTATTAAACTGGTGGGCTGAATTTTGTCATTTAGATGCGGTGGAGCTCGCTCCTCATTGTTTTTATTTGACTCATACGGAGGCTGTTTCTCACCTTTATTCGGTCGTTTCTTCTGTAGACAGTCTCGTTTTGGGTGAAAATCAGATTTTAGGCCAGGTTCGCGAGGCGTTTTTGGCTTCTCAGAAGTCGGGTCATCTTGGCTTTTTTCTCAACCATCTTTTTCAAACGGCAATGACCCTTGGGAAAAAGGTGCGTGAATGTACGGCTATCGGAGAAGGAACGGTTTCTATTCCTTTTGCGGCCGTTGAACTCTGTCGTGAGCAATTTGGTGATCTTTCTTCCTGCTGTGTGGGTATTCTGGGACTTGGCGAAATGGGTTCCATTGCCGCAGTGAATCTTTCGGCGGCAGGCGTTACTCGATTCCGTTTTTTTAACAGGACAGAACAAAAATCGGCAGATTTTGTGGCTCGTTTTGGTGGTCAAGGTTTTGGAATCAATGCTTTGTCTACTCATTTAGCGGAATTAGACGTGCTGATTACTTGTGCTCAATGTAGCGATTATTTGGTTCGTGATTCAGATGTAAAGGGAATCGTTCGCAAGGGAAAAACCGTTTATGTAGATATTGGGGCGCCTCGAAATATCGCTCCAGAAGTGGGTGATCTTAGCTCTATTTCCCTCTTTAGCATTGACGACCTCAATAAGGTTGTGGAAGCAAATCGGAATATGCGTAAGCATTCCGCTGAAAAAGCAAGAGAAATAATTGAAAATGCGGTAGATGAATTTGTCGCTTGGTTCGCTTCTCTCAGTGTTATTCCGTTGGTTCTGACCATGCGGGAACATCACGAGGCCATTGGAATCAGTGTGTTGCAGAAGTGGAAACATAAGGTTTCCCCTGAGACATACGAGGTTTTGGAGCGATTTAACGAAGATTTGATTGCGAAAATTCTTCATGAACCTTCTGCACAGATAAAACGTTTAGGGGCTGCTGGTCTTGGTTTGGAAAGTCGATTAATTCTTGAAAAACTCTTCGATTTGAACTTGGACCAGGATACGGAGATCGGTAATGACTAAATCTTTTTTGCGCTTGGGCACCCGTGGAAGTGGTTTGGCACTCGCTCAAGCAAAGCTTGCCGTAGAAGCAATACAAAAGAAGTTTCCAGAAATTCAAGTGGAGATAGAAATCATTCACACCTCTGGGGATAAGGATCGCGTGGGTTCTTTGGTGGCTTTGGGAGGCGAAGGCCTTTTTGTTAAAGAACTGGAATTCGCTTTACTTTCGAAGCAAATCGACTTTGCGGTACATTCATTAAAAGATGTTCCTGAAGTGATGAATGATCAATTGATTTTGGCTGGTTTTTTGAAACGAGAAATGCCCTATGATGTTCTCGTTTCTAATGGGAAAAAATTCTTTGAACTTCCTCATGGGGCGAAGATTGGTACAGGGTCTCCACGGCGTGTTTTGCAGTTAAAAAGTTTGCGTCCTGATATTTTTTGTGTGGACTTGCGAGGAAATTTGGAAACTCGTATTGCCAAAGTGCATCATGGAGAATTAGACGCTATTTTACTAGGGGCTGCGGGTCTTCATCGATTAAATCTAGACGAAAATATTTCGCAAATTTTTATGCCAGAGGAAATAACCCCTGCGATAGGTCAGGGTATTGTGGGACTTCAGTGTGTGGCGGAGAATGAATCCGTTAAGAAAATATTGGAAGCCATTTCAGATGAAGAGACTGTGACTGCTGCTCGAGTAGAACGCCGTTGGATGCATCTTTTAGGGGGTGGTTGTCGCGTCCCTATGGGGGCGCTTCTTCAAAGAGAAGACGATGGCTACCATTTTCATGTTTATTTAGCGGATCCGCGGAATGGGAAATCAGAGCGCAGAGAAAAAATATTTTCGCTCTCAGATTTTCACGGAGATTGGCTGGAGCGTTATGCGGAATT
>MNYL01000229.1 GCA_001873075.1 Fibrobacteres bacterium CG2_30_45_31
GATGGGGAAGTTCGTGGAGGTCGTTTGTGGGATGATCCAGGTGATTGGTTCCTGGGGGGCCGTGCAGGTGCTGAATTTACTTTTGATTTTGGTCTTTCTTTGCGGGGTGGTCTCGCGAGCATCGGCGAACTGCAAAGCTGGACGGCGGGCGCTGGTTTGGAGCTTTCCAATTGGCTCAAAGTGGATTATGCTTTTGAATCTCACCCAGTATTATCTGCTGTGCATCGTGTGAGTATTTGTGTGAGCCCCGGATTGTTTATGCATCCTCCACGTAAGCCTACGGTGATTGCCCCTTCTGCAACGCAAACCAAGGCTTCTTCTGTATCGGAATTAGAACCCACAGAAGAGGGGTCTCAAATCGAGAAGCCTGAGGAAGAATCTTCGGGCGGGGTACATTGGGAAGAGTAAAATAGGCTATATTTTGGTTTATGAGCGAATTGAAGAATTATCGAGAAGTTGGCATTTTTGATTTGTTATCTGCACCACTGAATCCTATCGGGGCTTTTGATGCGGAACAGTTTAAAATTGACGCTCAAGTATTATTGGCGCAAGGCTCAAAACATGTGGCTGTGGATCTCACGGGACTTGATTTTTTATACAGTGATGCGTACAATGCTTTTATGCAGTTCCAGCAGGCGTTATCTAGAGTCGAAGGCACTCTTGGCATACTTACAAACAATAAAGTTATTATTGATGGCTTGCATCGCGCGGGTTTAGACCGCAGTGTTCATGTTTTTCGTGAAGAAGCGGCTTTGATGGGTTATTCCATTAAGGAAGCCATCGTTGAAGAAAAATTGGAAATGTCGGCTTCTACTCAGACTGCTTCTGAAAATGCTCTCGCTACAGAGAACGAAATGTTGAATGTTTCTGGTCGCAAACGAGTTACCGGTCGATTTACCAAAAGTTTCAACGCTATTTGCGATGACCCTAACGATTGCAAAATTGGTGGAGGAATGCAAACGCCCTTCCTCGAAGATGAACCCGGTTCTCATGTTTGGATTGGGGTTGTCCTTGTGATGCTGATTTTGAGCGCGACGATTGCATTTTTAGTGCTTCGATAAATTTTTTTTATGTCGGTGGAATTTCGGGAATATCGGGGGTTTAAAAGAAAACATCCCACTCATCGAAAGGTTCCTTTATTTCGGATTCTCTTTTTGTCGATTATTATTTTCTTCTTGTATTTTCAAGGGACTTTTCATCGTCTTTATTACAAAGTTTTTCCCCTCGTCGTGCGTCCCCCTGTGTCCATAATGCCTAAGGCTTTGGCTTGGGATAAATGGTGTGAGAAGCACCATGGAAAACCTTTTCCTTTACAATCCGATATGGGACAATGTTCCTGGGTGCTCAGTAGCGAAAAATCGCCAGTGCCCGATTTCCCTTTAGTTCGTTATGTGGTATCCGAAGACTCGTTGCAATATCCACTCAAATTGCATTGGATGGGTAAAATAAATGATTTTGAAAACCCCTCTCTTTTTGGATTCCAAACGGATCATTTGGAACGTTGGTTTTTTCATGTGCCTCTTGGAGATACTTCTTTTGTGTGGGTGGCAGACAATGGGTGTCGTTTTCCAGGGCCTTGCCCCGTGAATCCATTAGAAGGAGGGGTTCTCTCCATCTCTGAGGACTTTGACTTTGAAGGCCGCGAATCGCTTTTGATGAAAGATCAGTTTATGGGCATTGGGGAATCTCCCGTTTATCCGATTATGCCGGGTCGTGTCGTTTCGGTTTCTAAAGAGACGGCTGGGTACACTGTAGAATTGGATCATGGAGGCAATTTGATGACCCGTTCTACAGGTCTTTCTTCTTTGGGGGAAGGTATTACTCGTGGCGTACAGGTAAGTTCACTCATGGCGATCGCAAGACTTGCACCAAAGGACAGTGCCACGTTTAATTTAGAAGTGATTCGTAATGGAAAATTTGTGCGTTGGGATGCGTTTTTTTCTGAGGCTCATCCGGTCCCCGATAGTCTATTTGCTACATTCCGAAAAGGAATAGGATTTTAATGCGCCTCATTTTCTTTTTTCTTTTAGCCACTTTTTCTTCCCTTTGGATTGGGTGTTCTCAATCCGATGATGGACCGATTTCTCTTTACCCCGGTGGCTTGGACGTCGGGGGAAACGGCTATGTTCTTGCCGCGACTTTAGATTCAGGGAATCGCTTTCATCTTTTAGGGGATACGCTTGTTTTGCATCTCGATAGTATGTGGACTCTCACGAATTGTTTGCTCTCGAATATTGAAGTGAACGATTCTCTTGTGGATTCCGTGTTGACTCTCTCCATTAAGTTGGTTTTGAGTGCGAGAGAAGAATCGGATTGCCCTGCTCCTTTTTTCCGCCCAGATACCACGTTGCATTTGCCTATCAAAGAAGAGTGGAAAAGGGCACGCGAAATTCGTGTAGAAGGCAATGCGGTCAATGAATTATTAAAAGACACTTCCGCTGCTGCTGCTACCACATTCAAGGATTCTATTTTGCTTCGGTCGGGCTCTTTTTCTTTGGATACGATTGTTACGTATTTAGATTCTTCTTTTAAGGATTATCACCATTTCCCAAGGCGCGCAGGGGTGAATGTGGGAGTTCTTCTCCTTGTAGATTCCATTCATGAAACTTCTTATGCCTGGCAATCGATGACTTCTCATTGTAAAAAAGTTCACGATGCTTGCGATGTAGTGCCGGATACTCTTTGGCCTTCGTCTTGGCTTGCGAAAGACACGGCTTTGGTTCCTCTGCGAGTGACTTGCGCGAATGATTCTACGGTGTATTGTTTGAACGCTGATTGGGTAAACGATTCCACGAATTTGAGCGAAGAGGTTTATGAACATAAGGATACTACGTGGTACGTTTCTAGTTATTACCTGGAAAAAATTCCAGAATGTGCGAGTCTCAATAGGGGTAACTTTTCAGCCAGTCTTCATCCTGGGTATTCTTCAAAATTTTCTCGTGAACTTTATATCCCTGCAAAAAGTGAATCTTCTTGTGGGCCCGCAGGACTTCCTAAATGGCTTGCCATTAATTTGTCGACACAAAAAGAAATTCTAGACTCCGCAACAACGACAGCGTTGGTGGAACAATGGTATTTGGCGACTGTTGGAGATGAACTATGAAAAAAGAATTGATGCAATTACCGCTTTTGATAACCATGGGGGATCCCAATGGGGTGGGCCCTGAAATTTGTTTGCGTACGCTTTCCAAAAAACAGAAAAATGTAGTGCGGCCTATAGCGATTGTGGGTGACTATAAAGTCTTGTGTAAAGCAGCGGACCTTTTGAAAATAAAAAAGAACTTGATTCTTGTGAATGAACCTGAATCGGTTGCTGCGGCAAGTAAATTGGGAATTCCCGTGTTAGAAGGTGGCATCCAATTGGGTGAATCGGTGAAGCCAGGTAAGATTACCAAAAAAGCGGGTGCTGCAAGTATCGGCTGGGTGCACCTTGCGACCCAATGGGTTTTGGATCAGCGCGCTTCTGCGGTGGTGACAGCGCCACTTTGCAAAGAAGCAGTGGAGCATACCGTGCCCGGGTTCCAGGGACATACAGAATACATTGGT
>MNYL01000255.1 GCA_001873075.1 Fibrobacteres bacterium CG2_30_45_31
GATGAGAGTTAGGCTTTTTTCTTCTTTGCGGGAGTGAGATTGGACCCTTGTTGGCGTATTGGTTCCTCTTTCGGTCCAAGGCTAGGAAAGGCGTTAGCGTGTTTTTGCTTGTATTTATGAGACGAATATGGAGGTAGCATTTCGCCAATATAGAATACTCTCCAAGAAATCGTCTGAATTTCTTATTGAACCCCAACAACGGTGTCAGCATCCTTCAGTGATACTCTCCCAATCTTTTATCATACACCCTAGTGCAACCATCGTCCGAATACTAAAACTTGCCATTTAAAGTCCCGTGGGTGTAAGTATCCCCTCACCGGTACTGGTTCAACGATGCCAAACTATTCCAAATCATCCCGATTTAAGCCGTAAATGCGAATATCATCCAGCCAGAAATCAACGTCACCGAAGGCAAAGAAGGACATATTCGTGACCGAATACTGGATAGCCTCCCATCCATAATTTCCCGAAATACTATCTGCGGGCATGAAATTCTCAGGGCGCACGCACTTCCGAGTCCAGACTGTATCCAGACTATCCGAAAAAACAGCCTTTCCTCCATTACTATCAAGAAGATTCTCAAAGGCAAACTCATAATATCCTGTGCCACGCACCCAAAACACCACAGAGTCTAAATGATCAAAGTTTCTTGCATTCTCTTTATACAAATTAAGCCCGAGCAGAGCCCACTTATAGGATGGCCCTGTACTCGTGATATGAAAGGCAGTCCCACTCCGACCGGAACCTGCTAACTGCAAGGCCAAGAGCGCACTATCCGATGATGGAGACATATTCACATTGGTATCCTGTGGAATTAGATACCAAAAATGGGGCGCGATGGGGGCCTGAAGATTGGATTGAAGCGAACCGTCCTCAAAATCTCCGACAAGCACCGTATAAAGTTCCTCCACTACGGAATCAGCAACCCCTTCCCAGAGGCCGGCATCTCCAGGATCGACAGCGCCATCACAACCCCAGCGCATCTCTATTTGGGAAGACAGAGAGAGCCCTGCAATCCGGATACGAATGAACGCCGTTTTCAAATTGGCATTCCAACTCGCCCGCTCATATACAAGGCGGTTTCCGAATTCATCAAAAAAGCGCAGATCACGACCATCATCCATCGCTTGCGAAAAGTCAAAATTAGTCGAATCCAAACGCAAGAAACCTACCGTGGGGTTCGAAAGTGGTAGCATCCAATCCGAAAACAATGAATCCACCTCAATACTTTGAGAATAACGCCAAGTCAAGGGATCTTCGGTATAAATACTCGCTGCGGACAAAGTTCCCACATTCCAGGAATAGCCGGAATGAACCTGGACAAGATCGTCAGCGATTACACTCACTTGCTTTCCCGTGATAGCACGGATGTGCAGGGCCGATGGAGGCAGGGAATCCAAAGAAAAATTGCCACTACTATCGGTTTTAACCACTCGATCCAGACCATAAACCTGAATCCAGGCGTATTGTGTACCCATAGGAAGTTCCACTTGTCCTTCAATGCTGCCCAACAGCTTCAGGGAAACGTCATTCAAAATCTCCCTGGAAATCGTATCCCGATGCTCAAACTGGATAAATGCGCCCACTCCTGCGCTTTGCACTTCCAAAGCATAAGTTCCTATAGCTAAATCCTCACAACGAATTTGCCCCAGAGAATCGGCCTGCAAATCGCGCGCATAGAGAGAGGCGATCTGCTTTGTTGCCGTATCGGCTACAGACCAGGCAGGACGAATGCGGGCAATGGCCTTGGATGCAGGCTTTCCATCGGACAAAAAGACCTGAACAGAAATGGCATTATCCGTTTCCACGGTGCTTCCTCCAGCGACATCACGGTTGCCACAAGAATAGAGTAGCGCTGCCACTAGCAGGATCCAAATCCCATTCATTTGCGCCCCTTTTTCTGCATTACTGGAAAAATGGATACCATCACCTGCATGGCCCGATCTGGAAAAGCGACATCCTCCACCCGTTTCTGAATTTGTCTGCGAAATTCCCGACTCATTTCCTGCAATTCCTGGAAACAGTCTTCATCCACGCTCACCATCAAAGTGGAGATGCTACGTTCTGAAGGAGGAATGGTTGCCAATGCGTTCTGCCCTAACGTGAACACCTGATTCTGGTAGCTCCGGATGGCCGCTGTTTTTTCCGTTCCGCTGGAGGTAAAATGATACTTGGATACCCCCAGTTGCCCCGAAGATCGCTTCGTCACAAATCCGAGAGTTTCCAAAACCTGCAGCGCCTCCACCACTTGTTCCCGCGAAATGGGAGGAATGATACGCGTAGCAATACGACCGGGATCAGCGTCGCCACCATACAACTCAATGTAGGAACGGACAACAGGAATCCACCATTTACTCAAAAACAGAAGTTCATGAGTATTGAGCTTGCGAAGTTCCACATCACGGAGTGCTAATGCCATCTCGTACAATTTGTCTTGCTTGGTCTTGGATCGCGTACGAACCGCCGCGACAAGGATCTCAAAGAGTTCGCCTGAGCACCCCGACAAGCCCAGAAGATCCTTTGCCAAAGGAATGCACCTGGTGGGAAGATGATACTCTTTGTTAAGAATGCGAAAAATCTGACTTGTTTCCAAACCCAGCTTCATTCCCATCATTCGATAGGAATAAAGCGGCATATCCAATTTGCGCTGAACATAATACTGTTTCAGTAGATCTCGATAATCACTGATTTCATCAATATTCAGCATCATAGCTTGATTAGGGCTTTGGTTCAATCATCACCTTCTGGATAGAACTCCCGTTAGCGCTGAAAGATCGCACGATATAGAATCCCGGTTTAGCAAAAGCCTTTTGAATTTCATTGCGTAAGCTTAGCAAATCACTCGCCACCACGGAGCCTAAGACTCGACCCTGCAAATCAAAAACCTGGTAAGTCACGGGGCCCGTTTGCAGCTCCAATGCGGACATTACCCGAACGGAGCCTTCAACTTTAATTTGGATGGTATCACTCGCCGTATTGCCATCGTTATCGTAGGCAACCGCCCTGAGGGTATAATCACCAGCCGTCACATCGGTCCAGTCAAATTCATAGGGCGCAGTCCATTCCGAGTGAATCAGGCTGTCATTGCTGAAAAAATCTATATGGGAAACAGAACCGTCCGCATCCGTGGCTGTGGCAGCGATGGAAATAGTCGCCGGAGCCGTAAAAGAACTGGTTGTAGCAGGCGATGTAATAGATACCGTCGGTGGAGTCGCCACCACAGGAGTCGTAGACGTGAGAACGATATTATCAAAAATGACACTGTAGGCACCTGTTGCATTAGCCTGGAACATGATGACGTTAACACCCGCATTCAGAGTGACTGTCTGAGTGTTGATGGCGAAGGTGCCGTCCGAGGCAGTTTTGCTGAATGTCGGTGTCGCGACCTTGGTCCCATTGACATACAGGTCAATCGTAGTCACATTGCCACCCGCCACGGAATACCTAGTTTCCAGTGTGTATTCCCCAGCGACGGGAGCCTTCACGGTGTCCCGAATCCTTGCCGCCGAATTGGTTCCG
>MNYL01000172.1 GCA_001873075.1 Fibrobacteres bacterium CG2_30_45_31
CGACGGATTTCAGCGGCAATATCGCGGGCGCCGCGAAGGGTTCCGTCCCCTCCGATACAGAAAAGAACATTGATGTTCAGCCGCATCAGCGTGTCTACCATGGTACTATTGTCCTGATTGCCGCGAGAGCTTCCGAGAATGGTGCCCCCGTCTTCTTGGATGGCGTCGACGACTTCTGGATTGAGAACAATGGGAGAATGACCGTATGAAGGATTGAGCCCTCTAAAACCGTAGGGAATTCCAAATATATTGCGCACGCCATAATCGAACCAAAGCACTTGCACGAGGCTTTTGATGACGTTGTTGAGACCGGGGCAAAGACCGCCACAAGTAACAATAGCTGCGCGAGTCCACGCCGGATCATGATAAATAGTTTGTCTTGGGCCTGCAGCTTCAAGAGAAGGAATCGGAATTTTTTTGTTGGCAAACTGTTCCAATTTCGTCATATCCGTGGTGAGACTCACCCGTTGGGTGTTATCCACAAAACGGAGCCCCGTCATTGGGGAAACAAGCGTTCCTTCTCCCACTTTTTCGATGGAAAGATCATATTGGTCTGGATGTTCTAGGATATCGTATTGAGTCATAGTTGCCTTCCTTTCTCAAGGAGATTGCAAAAAATGTAGAAAAGCTTGCTGAATTAATCTAGACAAGATGCTTTATAAGGTGATGGGAGGCAGTTGAAGCTTGGTACGAAGCCCTGGATTTGCATTTTCGAGTGAGATCTTCATATTAGTCAATGAACACAACTTTTTCACCATAGAAAGCCCAATGCCTGTGCCTGAAGTCGTGCGGGTCATTTCATTTTCAACGCGATAAAACTCTTCAAAAACATGATCCATTTCTTTGGGGGGAATCCCTGGACCGTAGTCTCGTACCACAAAAAAGACGTCAGAATCATGGACTCTTAGTTCCAAAACGATCATCTTGTATTGAGCATTTTTTGAAAATTTAATGGAATTATCCACCACGTTCATCAAAATTTGCATAATGGCATCTTTGTCCAGAAGAAATTCAAAATTACAGATATCTGTGGTAACGGTAAGGTCAAATCCATTTTTTTCAATGTTCTTTGTATAGGTGGCGACAAAATCATCCAAAATGGATTTAGGATTACATTTCTTAAATTGAACATTCCAATGGTTTCGTTCCAACTTGGAAAGGTTCAATACATTCTGGATCAAACGAGAAAGACGTTCTGTTTCGCTGGCGATTAAGGCATAATATTTTTGGCGCTTGGCATCGTTCGCGACCCAGGAGTTCTGCAAAAGTTCCGCATACATACGAATTGCTGTTAATGGCGTCTTAAGTTCGTGGCTCACGGCGGAGATAAAGTCTTGCCTCTTATTCGCAAGTTTCAACTGACTTTGCGTCAAGCGATAAACAGAGAATAGGCCCCCCGTCAAAATGCTAAACATCAAAATACCCAAAATGATCACGAACGCTTCGCCTGGGGGAGCCTCTGATTCTGTGAGATAAACGGTCAAGTTCATTTCAGTTAAGGGAAATTGGAGAGGCACAGAGAGAATCATCACATTGGATTTAGACCGATTTCCAAACGTGACATAAGAAACCTTTTTAGACCCAAACTCTAAGGCGATCAATTGCTCATTAGGATTAAATTGAATTTCATGGATCACCACGTTTTCAAGGTATTCTTTGAGCTTAACCGCATAGCCTTGAATAAATTGCTCGTTATTGCGCCACACGTTGCGATAATAAACAATGTATTCGCTGTTAAATGTGGCTTGAAAAGGATCAATTTCCACTTCCATGATTTCCGGGAAGAAAACATCGTCTTGTTCCTTCGAATCTTTTTGAACCCCATTTTCAGAAATCTTTCTTATGCGTGCAGATTCTACATCGAAAAGAAATGTCTCTTTTTGGGAACTTTGTTCGTAACGTCTGCTGAATTTACGAGCTTCATTCAACTTCACCGCCAATCGCAAATGTTTCCCGTACAACTTGTCCAAGCTATCCTGCGTATTGGCTTGCACTGAGGTTCTCATCAACCCTTCGTTATGAACGCCTAACGCCGAGAGAACTTTCTTAATACTGTCGCGGACAAGTTCCCGTTTGGCTCGGTCTTCAACCGGAATTTTTTCAAGGATACCATCGGGAAGCACTGGCGTTCGCATGGTACCGTCAGGGTCTAGTTGAAAATGTCCGATCATTCCGCCATAATGACTGCGGATCGGGAATTGGGCGAGACGTGAAAGCGTCACTTCTTCACCACCAATTACAGGCACGGCGCGGATAAATCGATATTCAGAATAGGACCGCTGTTCTTCAATGGCCAAGTCATCGTAAATACGCTGATTTAACATTTGCAAAACAAGGTACGCGTGTTCCTTGTAGGCGTATTGGGCCTCGGTCTGTAAATGCTGATATGAATTGAACAACAAGAATGCAACCGGTATTGCGATTGCAAAAAATAGAGTCAAAAAGATGAGTCGAAGTCGTCTCATTCCGGTGTGGCGCGCAACTGGTAACCTTCACCGCGGAAAGTCACCAAAAGGCGAGGATGAGATGGGTCATTTTCAATTTTCTTGCGGAGCTTCGTAATGTGAATATCGACTGTACGCGTATCCACCGCTTCTGCGTTTTCATATCCCCAGACTTTGTTCAACAACTCGGCTCTAGGCACCGCATGATCTCTGTTGTTCCATAGATATTCAAGAATTTCGATTTCTTTACGGGTAAAAACGAGCTCTTCTGTTCCGCGAGTTCCCACATATTCGCGGAAATTAATCCGCAAATTACCTGCTGCAAGCTTGCCATCACCCTCAGTGGCCTGCCGACTACGGCGAAGTACCGCGTCAATACGAGCGACGAGCATGGGTACAGAAAAGGGCTTTGGAATATAATCGTCAGCACCGTATTTTAAACCGTCAATAATATCTTTGTCTGAATTTTTAGCGGAAAGAATAATAATAGGAAGGTCTTTGTCTTTTTCGCGAATTTTATCACAAACGGTAAAACCATCCATGCCGGGCAACATCAAATCCAAAAGAACCAATCCGTATTTTCCAGAAAGCGCTTCCGAGAGTCCTGTAATGCCATCCGCGGCATGCTTTACCTGATAACCCTTCAGTTCACAAAGGTCGACTAACCCTTCGGCGATGGCGAGTTCATCTTCAACGATTAAAACAGTCAGATTTGCATTGGTTTCGTTCATAATGTTCTCTCTATCCCGTATTTAAGTTCCGAATAGCACTTCTAAGAGACGTGCACACATAAAAATTAGATGGCTAAACCAATACCCGCTTCCAGGGCAATGCGCGCAAATTCGATTTCGTCATCAAAGTCTCCGCCAAAGTAGTACTTTCCATTCACATAAAAGGCAATCGGAATGACCGGGAGCTTGGCGCGAACACCAAGAATTATATGTCCACCAATGCTTGTGTTGAGACCTTCATCTTGCAATTGCGAAGACAATTTATCTGCCAATACTTTCGCTTCTTCAGAGGTGAGTGTTTCAGAAGAAAGTAAAGCGTCGCCCCCTGTGGCCATAAACTTTTCTACAAATTCCTCGCTCATTACAGGCGTGCTCAAATAGTAAGTGAGACCGCCACCGATGTAAGGGCGAATGATCGGAATGGACGTGATTGGGTAGGTGATAGAAAGGTCGCCATTCATGGCTACAAATTTAGGGGTGGACTTTCCAAAAGGAACGCCATCAAATTTCAATTCAATAGCCTGTTTCTTAACCAGAGAATTCTCTGCATCATACACATAAAGATCAGCATTGTAAGAACCCCATTGCACATT
>MNYL01000020.1 GCA_001873075.1 Fibrobacteres bacterium CG2_30_45_31
TTCGCTCCGTGATCAGAGAAGTTTGCTTCACCAAGAACAAAGCAACCAGGAATGGTGCTCATCAAATTATAGTCAACCCACAAACCACCCATAGTGTAGTGAACTGCGGGGTAAATGCGCATTGGAACCTTATACGGATTTTCGTCCGTAATCTTTTCGTACATCTGGAAAAGGTTACCGTATTTGGCACTCACACCACTCACGCCAAGACGGCTGATCGCCTCAGAGAAATCAAGGTAAACAGCGCGTTTGGAGCTACCCACACCCATTCCATTGTCGCACACCGTTTTAGCGTTACGACTAGCGACATCGCGAGGAACAAGATTACCAAAGGACGGATATCTTTCTTCAAGATAGTAGTAACGTTCCGCTTCTGGAATTTCATCAGGAGAACGAGTGTCCCCCGCTTTCTTAGGAACCCAAACCCGACCATCATTACGGAGAGATTCAGACATCAGCGTGAGCTTAGACTGTTGCTCGCCAGTCACAGGAATACAGGTTGGATGGATCTGAGTATAGCAAGGATTAGCAAAAGCAGCTCCATGCTTGTAGGCCTGCCATGTGGCACTCACGTTAGAACCCTTCGCATTTGTGGAAAGGTAAAAGACGTTTCCGTAACCACCCGTTGCAAGACAAACCGCATCTGCAATATGACTTTCGAATTCACCGGTGATAAGATTACGCACCACGATACCGCGGGCCTTACCATCAATCACCACAAGATCGGTCATTTCACGACGTGGAAACATCGTCACAGAACCCTTAGCCACCTGGCGCATCAACGCTTGATACGCACCGATCAACAACTGCTGACCTGTCTGACCACGAGCAAAAAACGTACGAGAAACCTGGGTACCGCCAAAAGAACGGTTGTCCAAAAGTCCACCATAATCACGGCCAAAAGGAACACCCTGAGCCACACACTGATCAATAATCAAATTAGAGCATTCTGCCAAACGATGTACGTTTGCTTCACGAGCGCGGAAATCACCACCCTTAACGGTATCATAGAAAAGACGATATACAGAGTCACCATCGTTTGTATAATTCTTAGCAGCGTTGATACCACCTTGGGCCGCAATGGAATGAGCGCGACGCGGACTATCTTGGAAGCAGAAAGACTTCACCTTATAGCCGAGTTCACCGAGAGAAGCTGCAGCAGAAGCCCCAGCAAGACCCGTACCCACAACGATCACGGTGAATTTACGCTTGTTCGCTGGATTTACCAACTTGAGTTCAAATTTGTGGCGAGTCCATTTTTCGGAGATTGAGCCACCTGGAATTTTTGAGTCGAGAATCATGGTTAGCGGCCTCCGTTAATGGTGCTGACATACGATACTTGGACATCACTTGTTTCGAGAGGAAGAAGAAAGGACGTTTTCTTTTGCTCTTGGAATTGCTTTAGTTGTTCCAAATTCTTTTGAACTTCCAAATTTTTAGAACGCTCAATCAAGGATTGAGTCTCCGGCTTGCCCGCAAGTATAAAGCTACCTGCAGCAACAAACAAGAACCCACCAGCAACAACGATACTATAGATCATGCCAATTTTTTCAATGATCGGAGTCCACTTTTGATGCGCCACACCGAGAGTTTGGAAAGCAGAAGAAATAGCATGGAAAAGATGAAGACCCAGAATAAACATCCCGATGACATAGAAAGCAGACCAAGGCACCTGAGAGAACATCATGATCGTGGTGAGCCACATATCACGAACCACTTCGCCACCAGCAACGTCAGCGTTCTGGTAGTAGTAGTAACTGCCAAACTTAAGCATATAAAGATGAGAAATCAAAAAAGCGAGGACAAAGAGACCGGACCAGATCATGGTAAACGTTGCAAAAGTTTTTCTGCCTTTGCGTGAATCCACTTCATAGGTTTCAGAGCCGCGAGCCTTACGATTTTCAAGTTTGAGAGTTACCGCCAGA
The DNA here is from genome assembly GCA_001873075.1 of Fibrobacteres bacterium CG2_30_45_31. Taxonomy (GTDB): domain Bacteria; phylum Fibrobacterota; class Fibrobacteria; order Fibrobacterales; family Fibrobacteraceae; genus UBA1313. Next base: position 1,926 of record MNYL01000020.1, read on the forward strand.
AAAACGTGGGTAACAAACACCAAAACCATCACAAGTTCCACCATATAGATGAATGCATGATATTTGGTTAAAAGCTCAGAGTAGGCATTATAGGAAGCTTGTGCAGCTTCTGGATTGGGATTGATAAGCTGAATGTTTCCCACCATGTGTCCTAAAATGAACATGGCAAGAACCGCGCCTGTGCATCCCATGATCTGCTTCTTCCCGATGGAAGAGGTCAGATATTTGATGATCCATTGCATTGGTTGTGTCTCCTTGTGTGCAATAAGAGTAGTTGAGTTGAGAGTGGAAATAAACAATCTTTAGCGGCCAAGAACGCAGCAAGCTTTTTGGCTTACGGCATCATAGGCATAGACATCTTCTTTTTTAAACCAAAAGGCGATTTCACGAGCTGCACTTTCTGCACTATCAGAACTGTGCACCACATTTTCCGTCATTGATGGAGCAAAATCATAGCGAATGGTACCAGCTTCCGCCTTTGCTGGATTCGTCGCTCCGTTAATAGCACGAACCTTCATTACCGCATTCTCGCCACCCAGAGCAATCATGATAGAAGGCCCTTTGGTCATATATTCTTCGAGCTCGGGAAAGAAAGGCTTTTCAACGTGCTCTGCATAAAAGCCACGAGCATCCGCAGAAGTCATTTGATGCATTTTGACTGCGCAAACAGAAAGCTGCGCACTCTCATAGCGTTCCAAGATTCGACCGACCAGCCCAGAACGAACTCCGTTTGGCTTGATCATTGCAAAAGTCATTTCCATGTAAAAACCACCTTTATTTTATGATGCGAAATATAAGAAAGATTTATTTAGCGGATTCGTCCTGTTTGGAAATTTTCTCCAATAATTCTTCCGCAAGTTTTCCGTTACTTTCAATGTTCCGAATAAGCCAATCCACAGATTCCATCAGTTCACTTTTAGGATATTTTGCTTTGAATTCGCGGAAAAGAGTGAGGGCGACGGAATCCTGTTTTAAATTCTCATGAAGAATAAAGGCTCGGCTAAAGAGCGCATTTTCAGTCTCTGGATTCTTCGGCCAAAGGGAGATATAGGCCCGATATTCGCGCTGAGCAAGGTCATATTTTTCGTTTTCATTAAAGATCTTTGCAATCTCTAATGTAGCCCGAGCAAACAAAGTATCATCCTTGGCATATAAGGTTCGCAAATGGCTCCATGCATTAATTGTAGTCGAGAGATCTCGAGCTTTGTAAGCAACTTCGGCCTGCTTTAACAAAGAATCACGAGAATAATTATCAATTTTTGGCAAAAATAGCGAATCGTAGATCTGAACCTGTGTTTTCTGAGACAATTCAGCACGATAACGAGCCATCCAATTCTTTTTTTCCTCTCCAATCACAGATGAGAATACAGCTCCTTTAGCCGCCTCAAAATTGGGGAAAGAAGCGTATTGTTCTAAATTAAAGTAATACTCTCTCTTCAATGAAATCTCAGGCGTGGTAAGGAACAAACCTAGCGAATTTGAGATCTGATCCAAAGCAGCACCGCCGAAAA
>MNYL01000026.1 GCA_001873075.1 Fibrobacteres bacterium CG2_30_45_31
ACTACTAAAAAAATCTATCAAAAGCGAGTTTTTGAATAGCCTGTTCACTAATGAGGTGCTTTTTCGAGCTCTTTCGCATTAATGATCAACATCTGCAAACGATTTTCAATGTTGGCAAAGCTCGTATCCGGATCATAATCCAAAGAAAGCACTTGAATGTGCGGGAACCTTGCTTTGACAGCCTTGGTAAGGCCGCGGCCTGAAATATGGTTCGCGAGGCAAGCAAATGGTTGAACGATTATAAAACTGTTCACGCCTTTGGATGCATTATAAAGGATCTCTCCCGGAATGAGCCAGCCTTCCCCTGAATTATAGGAGGGGTCAATAATGTCACCGATGAGATGCACCAATTCGTAGCAATCGGCATGGTGCTCATAAAATTTGTAGCGTTGAGCCCTTTTATTCACTTGGTCCACAGCGAATGTATACACTTTCCCTGTGATACCCCCCAGAATCCAATTGCCAAACGGATGCTGAATGAATCCACGTCTAATCTTTTCCATGCGCACCACTTCATCCACACGGAAAAAATCCATCATTGCAGGGAGCACCACTTCCATGCCGTTATCCATAAGGTAGTTTTCAATGTAACCATTCGCACTCGGATGATAATTCATAAGAATCTCGCCGAGGAGGGAAACACGCGGCTTGCGCACCGTGCGATCCAATTCGATTTCATTGAATGCATCTATGGTTCGTTCCAACATTTGAAGTACAGAACGGGGGTAGGCAATAAATTTTTTAGGTGTGTAGGCGATCTCATGCATAAGCAGAGGCAACCAATGATCATACACTTTCTGAGTATCACCTTTATGCACTTCGTACGGCCTGGAAGCTCGGTAAATAGTTTCAATGCAGTCCATGGTCGCGATGCCCCAAAGCATATGCAATTTGAATCCAAGATCCAATTTGAATCCTGGGTGCATATCCTTCGTGTCAGAACCCGTGGTGATGATGGGAACGTCATTATACCCTGATTCATCCAAAGCTTTACGGGCAAGGGTTGCATATTGAATGGCGCGACAGTTTTCACAGTTCTTGGCAAGCCCCACTGAAACTTTGCTGTGATCTACTTCTGGGTGTTGTTCCAGCCAGAGAAGATTTTCGCCGATATTCACTTGCGCCGGGAAACAAATGTCATTATGGACATATTTTTTTCCGAGTTCAATCGCCCGCTTATTAGCGAGAGGAAGCGCTTCTGTAATGAAACCTAAGGATTCAAAGTATTCAGAGGCGAGAATACTAAATGCATGAGAAAGGTTAGGAATAAGAATTTTGCGTTTAGCCTTGTCGCCTTCCGCGAACTTTACTGGAAATAGTTCTTTTTCGCTCACATCGCGTTTTAGGTTCGCCTGGCGTCTCGAACGCACCGTCTCAATAAAGCTTTTCACACGTATTCCCACAGGACCGCGAGCATCACCTTCATCCAACTTGAGCATTAAAAGTTCTTTCATGGACGTTTCATGTAGCATCCGGTTCATCTCATCAGTGAGAATCGAATCGTGACCGCAACCGAAGCTTACAATCTGCACTAATTCAATCGAAGGATCTTTGGCCGCGAGCATCGTCGCTCCTAGCATTCGCATGTGGAATGTATTCTTTACTTCCATACGGGTATGCTTTCCTACATCCTGATCGTAGACTCCAGGCAAAGATTCCGTCGTGAGAATAGGAATTCCCATCGCTGTGAAATGAGATGCCACATTATGATTTACAAGACTATCCGCATGGTACGGGCGACCTGCAAGCACAATGGCAAATTCCTCTTTCCTTCGCACCTCTTCAAGAATTTTGCTGCCTTCTTCAATGAGAGTGTCTCGGTATTTTTGGAGTGCTTTTTCGCCTTCAGTGACCGCGCGTTCCAAAACTTTCTTTGAGAATTTCCATTCTTCATGGAACCACTGAACGGTTTGGCTACGGCGTAATGCAGAGTCAAACCAGTGGAATGTCGGCTGGTCCAAAGGAACTCCGTAACGTCCTTCCGGATCATCTGTATTTTTACAAATATTCGGATAACCTTGTACCACGGGGCAGACCGCTGTCGCCGTAAATTTCGTATGATCGCTAGGAAGGGCCACCATGACCGGGAAAAAGATACGATCGACTTTCTTTTCTATAAGATCCAGAACGTGGCCATGCACCAGTTTCGCAGGAAAACAAACGGTATCCGAAGGAACACTGTGCAAGCCTTCTTCAAAAAGCTTGTAATCACTCTGCTTACTGACGATGACGGTATAACCGATGGAAGTAAAGAACGCTTTCCAGTAGGGGAGACTCGACCAGAATTCCAACACGCGTGGAATGCCGATCGTCTTTCCGTTGGGAGGAAGAATTTGTTTTGGCGAATAGTCTTTGACCAAAAGCTGATTGGTTCGCTTGACCATGTCTGGCACGGCGAGCATTTTGCGGTTGATTTCCGCGACAAGCTTTTTGGTTTCAGGATCATTCGGGTCCGCTGTCACTTCGCCCCGCTCGCAACGGTTTCCTGTCACAAAACTCGAACCGTCGCTAAACGTAACGATGGTACGAGAACAGTGGTTCGTGCAGTATTGACAAATTTGGCTTGGCTTATTGTCCCAGCTTAAGGCTCTTGCCTTTTCAAGGCCAATGAAACTAGTCTTGAACTCCGGATTGACAGAGCGCTTCTTTTCAATAAAGCGTTTTGTCAAAAGTGCAATCCCTATCGCTCCCATTTCACCGGGGCGCTGTGGACGAATAGGGGTCAGCCCTGTCAGTTGTTCAAAGGAGCGAAGAACCGCATCGTTCTTAAAGGTTCCGCCTTGCACAATCACCACTTTGCCAAGTGTTTCGAGATTGCGAATGCGGATCACTTTGGTGAATACGTTTTCAATAATGGAGCGACAAATGCCTGCGATAATATCTTCGGGCTGTTTTCCATCGCGCTGTTCCGTGATAATGGAACTATTCATGAACACCGTGCAGCGGCTTCCGAGCTTTGATGGATTCTTTGCATTAAAGGCCATCTCGGCGATTTTTTCCATGGGAATTCCCAAGGATCTGGCATAGGTTTCGATAAACGAACCGCATCCCGAAGAACAGGCTTCGTTGAGAATAATACCCGTCACAACGCCGTCTTGAACAGTGATCGCCTTCATGTCCTGGCCACCAATATCCAAAATAAAAGAAACATCGGGACGCAAGTGCTGTGCCGCATTCGCGTGAGCGACTGTTTCCACAGTATGATAATCGGCATGCAGTGCTTTTGCGAAAAGTTGTTCCCCGTAACCCGTGGTTCCCACACCTAAAATATTCAGCTTACAACCGTATTCCTCATAACGATCCGCCAAATCTGTCAGGGCTGTTTTGAGAACGGCAAGCGGCTCTCCTTCGTTTCCCGAATAGAACCCATCAACGATATTCTCATTTTCGTCAAGAAGAACAAACTTGGTTGTGGTGGACCCCGCATCAATTCCTAAGTACGCATTTATTACAGAGCCAGAAGCCGGTTGTGGATAATGGGGATTCGCGAGTGGATGCTGTGTTTTGAAAAGTGCCTGCTCTGTTTCATTCTTGAAAAAGAGTTCTCCATTGTCATTGCGTTCCGCCTGCCGCATCTCGTTAAAATGCAACAAAGCTTCTCGGGAACCTTCTTCTCGGTAACCACAAACTTTGTCTTCAAACATGGTGCCTAAAGCAAGGGCCGCTCCCCAAGCCACAAACACTTCTGAGCGTTCTGGGACAATCGCCTGCGCATCGGTAAGGCCCAAGCGTTCTTTAAACACACGAACCAAGGTAGGGTTAAAAGTCAGTGGGCCGCCTTCAAACATCACCGGCGGCTTAATTTCCATACCCTGGGCAAGGCCCCCGATGGTTTGTTTGGCAATAGCATGGAAACTCGAAAGGGCAATATCCTCTTTCGCCACTCCATTATTCAGCATGGGTTGAATGTCCGTTTTCGCAAACACTCCGCAACGGCCAGAAATCTCATACACCTTGGTTCCACGCATGGCATAGGACTCAAAGTTTTCCGTTTTAATGCGGAGAAGTTCTGCCACCTGGTCAATAAAAGCTCCGGTACCACCCGCACAAACGCCATTCATGCGCATATCAGAAGCAATGAGCTTCCCTGTGGTCCGATCTTTTTCAAAGAAAATAACCTTGGCGTCTTGACCGCCAAGTTCAATGGCCACACGAGTTTCAGGGTGCATGGCACGCACCGCGAGCGCGTTGGCGACTACTTCCTGAACAAAAAAGGCACGGGTCGCTTCTGCGAAAGGTTGACCGCCGCTACCGCAAAACGCCACTCCGAAAGTCTTTCCCGGATATAAACCATGAGCTTCTTGCAAAAGCTCCAGCACTTTTTGCGATTGCATCGCGTTGTGGCGTTGGTACGAGTAATGAAGCAGTTTGCCAGTTGTAGGATCAACAACCGCAATCTTCACCGTGGTGGAACCGACATCAACGCCGACCCATAAATCTGTTTTTAAAGAACTCATAGTGCGCCAAAATTAGAAATAAAAAAGTTGCAGAAGGCTTTTTTACTATTTTTGAAGCATGAAAGTATGCCTCTACGACACCACTCTCCGCGATGGAAATCAGGACCGCAAAATAAGCCTTTCTTTGGCGGACAAATTACAAATTGCCCGTTTGCTGGATTTCTTCAAAATAGACTACATTGAAGGTGGTTGGCCTAATCCCGGTAATCCCACAGACGAAGAATTCTTCCGTAAAGTCAAAGAATTGAAGTTGGGTCATGCAAAAATTGCCGCTTTTGGAAGCACGCGCCGTCCTTTCATGACTCCCGATCAGGATCCCTTAATGCGCGCTTTGGTGGATAGCGAAGCGCCTGTAAAAACCATCTTTGGTAAAAGTTGGGATCTGCATGTGACAGAAGTTATTCGCACCACGTTAGAAGAAAATTTAGACATGATCGAATCCTCGGTCGCTTACCTCAAAGAATTTTCTCAAGAAGTGATATTCGATGCGGAACATTTTTTTGACGGCTACAAAGCAAATCCAACTTATGCCTTGGATACATTACGTTCGGCGCAGTTAGGGGGGGCGGACTACATCGTTCTTTGTGACACCAATGGTGGAGCCTTGCCGTGGGAAGTGGAGTCCATTTTTGAAAATGTGCGCAAGGAAATAACAACGAAATTAGGCGTTCACGTTCATAACGATTGTGGGCTCGGTGTCTCCAACAGTCTCTTTGCCGTTCAAGGGGGAGCCATGATGGTGCAAGGGGTTATCAATGGTTATGGAGAGCGCTGTGGTAATGCCAATTTAACGACCATTGCCGCCAATTTGCATTTCAAAATGAACGCAGAGCTTGCCTGTGCAAATAGCATGGCAGAGCTTCGCAAACTAAGTCTCGCGATAGATCAAATAGTCAATCTTCCAAGCGATGTTCGAGCTCCTTATGTTGGCGATGCGGCTTTTGCTCACAAGGGCGGCGCTCATATTGATGGTGTCATGAAAGTTGCGCGCAGTTTTGAACATGTCAATCCTCATTCAATCGGCAACGACCGTATTTTTGTCACGAGCGATCAAGCGGGTGGTTCTTTGATCGTTGAAAAATTAAAGCAAATAAAACCTGGTATTGACAAAAAAGATCCTCTGGTTGCGGAGCTTTTGACGACCATTAAACAAAAGGAAAACGCTGGCTGGCATTTCGATTCTGCGGAAGCGAGTTTTAAAATGCTCGTGTATCGCAAATTGGGGCTTTTCCATGAACCTTTTGAGATACTCAACTACCGTGTTATCGAAGACAAAAATATTCAAGGTATGAGCGTCTCTCAAGCGTCTGTTAAACTCAGAATCAAAGGGGAAGTGAGTCATCAAGTATCCGAAGGCGATGGTCCTGTGAATGCCTTGGATGCCGCACTTCGTAAGGCCTTGTTGCCTTATTTCCCATTCATGAAAATGGTACGCTTGGACGATTTCAAAGTCCGCGTATTAGGTTCCAATGTGGGTTCAGATGCCATGGTGCGTGTTTGGACCACTTTTGGCGATGAAAATGAACAGTGGAATGTGGCAGGCGTGAGTGCGAACATCATCGAAGCCTCTTGGCTTGCTCTCGTCGATGGCCTCAGCTATAAGATTCATAAAGAAATAAAGTCAACAGATAAAAAGGACTCTCAGAAAAGAGCCCCGTAATATTTTACTAGCGCATTTAACCCGAGATAATTATGAAAATTGTAAAAGTCAAACAAAAGTCTGCTGAAGTCGAACGCCTTTGTTCCAGAGGGGTAGCACCCACGGAAGAAATCTACGCCAAGGTTCGGGAAATTCTTTCAAATGTCAAAAAGGGTGGCCTTCCACAGGTCGTCGCGTACGCTCAGAAGTTTGATGGTCTTCAGGGAAATAAACTCCGTATCACCGAGACCGAAATTAAAAAAGTTGCCGCCAAGGCGGATCCTGCCCTTCAAAAGGGGCTCAAACAAGCGATTAAAAATGTGAAGTTATTTCATGAAAACCAGTGTGAAAGCTCTTGGCTCATGGAAGGAAAAAATGGGGAAGTATTAGGTCAGCGAATTCGCCCCATGCACCGTGTAGGCCTTTACGTTCCAGGGGGTGCGGCCATTTATCCCAGCACGGTCATCATGAATGCGGTTCCTGCATTGGTTGCAGGTGTTGAAGAAATTGTCGTGACTACCCCTGCCAAAGAGGGTTTGCAACCCGCTGTGGCATTTGTGCTTCAGGAACTTGGCATTACGGAAGTATATCATGTCGGGGGAGCTCAAGCTATAGGACTTCTTGCTTATGGAGCCAAAGGAATTGAGCCCGTAGATAAAATTGTGGGCCCAGGTAATGTCTTTGCTGCAATTGCCAAAAAAGAAGTTTTCGGTATTGTCGACATAGATATGATCGCTGGTCCTTCAGAAATTCTTGTACTTGCCGATAGCTCTGCGGATCCAGATTGGGTCGCTGCCGATCTTCTTTCTCAGGCAGAACATGGTTCCGGTTTCGAAGCTGCCATCTGTATTACAGACAACATGGAAACCGCAAAGCTTATTGACACTTGTGTACAGATTCAGGTTGAGAATTCCCCTAAACGGGAGCTTCTTGAAAAAACGCTTGCACAATATGGGCGCATTCTTGTCGTAGACAACTGGTTTGATGGAGTGGCCATTGCGAATCGCATTGCTCCAGAACATTTAGAAGTCATGACTCGTGAAGCAGAAACGCTTGCCGAAAATCTTGTGAATGCCGGTGCTATTTTTATAGGACCGTGGTCCAGTGAACCTGTGGGGGATTACTTTGCAGGTCCCAATCATGTACTCCCAACGAATGGAACGGCGCGCTTTTCAAGTCCATTAGGCGTTTATGATTTTCTCAAAAGGACTAGCATTATCCGTTATTCTCAGAAAGCAGTCCTCAAAAATGGTAAGGCCATTGCAAAAATTGCTGAGACAGAAGGCTTTTTTCACCATGCTCAGGCAGTTTTAAAGCGTCTATAACTTGGATTTCTCTCAAGCTTTGTTATATTTGGCCCCAGTTACGGGATGTAGCTCAGTCTGGTAGAGCGTCTGCTTTGGGAGCAGAATGTCGTCAGTTCGAATCTGGCTATCCCGATCTTCAAAAAGGTTCTTCTTTGGAAGGGCCTTTTTTGATGTTTTCGGAACGAACACAATAGGGTACTTACAATGTTCCGTCAAGGCGAGTATCACGGAAACTTTTTAGTTTCCATGCGAGCTATAGGTATATGTTCGAAGAACCATTTCGGCTTGTGTGAGCTAATTTCTTTATATCTTCCATTTTGAAATTCCTTGGAGTCGTGATGCAGTTGAGAGACCGCATTGCGAATTTACTCGAAGGAATTTCTTGTGTCACTAATTGTGTCACTAAGGATCGCCATAAGGCTTATACGGAACCACCCGCCTAGCGGGTGGTTTTCTAATACACACAAAAAAGGGACCCTGCAAGCAGGGTCCCAGGGATTTGATTGGCTGTGTTGGATATTCCCGTTCCATGTGTAAAACGGCAAGGTTGTCCATGAAAATCTCCCCTGAGCACGAACAACCTCAATCCGATGAGTAATTTATTTAATACTACTACAATGAACAAGGATCTTTGCAAAAATTTCTAATTATCTGTATCCAAGTAGGATACACCCTCCAAATAAGCACAAAAAAAAGGCCCGCTTAGCGAGCCCTTGCTTATAAAAAATATTATTTAATGCGATCAAAAATTTCAACCCCTGGTTGGAGACCCACCAAGGTATTGTGGAAGTAGCTTTTATCAAAAAACATCTGAAATTCGTTTACAGTAACAACTGCATCAAATTCTTTGATACAGCTACTCACCGTAGATTTGAAATGAATCGTATTGGTTCCCGAAATCCACCATTTTCCGTACATAGTCCCACACACGTCATCAGACGCTAGAGATGATGTATAAACCATAGTGAAATTTTCTTGTGCTAAAGGGGTATCTCCATTTGCCACTTCTAAATACAATGTATCTGGAGGTAAAAAGTTTAGAGATGGCACGGTATCGGCGGCCGTTAAATATAAGCCTGGCATTACCCAAGTTCCCTCCAAACAAGCCTTTGAAAACTCATTTTTGCACTTGTCTGCAGTAGATTCGCTACTACTTTCCTCGCTACAAGCCATTAATAAAACCATTGCGCAGGTTCCTGCAAATAACAAAAACTTTTTCATAGAATCTCCTGTTGATTTACAACATCATAATATAACACAATAATAGACATATTTTGAAGCAAACAATCGTAAAAAAAATAACTCCTAGTATAGTCTTGGAATACTGGCCTTGCAACGCTATATCACATATAAAATAACCTGCCTTCTATGATTTTTTCTTTACATACAGTGCTGATGACAGAGTTTCCTTTTCTCATTTTCTCCTACTTTGTCTATATCGTTGACTCGGTCTCAAAATTTTTGATTCCGAATTTGTATCTCCGATTGAAAATTTTATCGTAGATCTGTATCTAATTGCAAAATTTGGGACTTATATATTTTAGTGCGCAAATTTGGAAAATAGGGAAAAATGGCGAATGTCAAAAGGCTTATACGGAACCACCCGCCTAGCGGGTGGTTTTCTAATACACACAAAAAAGGCTCCACGAAAGTGGAGCCTTAATTTATAAAATACAGATTATTTTTTCTTTTTCTTGGATGACTTTTGGTCATCTACTTTGGAATCTGGCTTTTTTTCTTCGCCACGAACATCTTTCATCTTAAAGTTTACATTAATTTCAGCGGTTTCTGGTTTGGAATAAAGACCACCCTTGTCTTTAAGCTTGAATGAAAATTCATCAAGACCATAGAACCCTTTGTTAGGAGCATAAGAGAACGATCCATCACGAGTGTTCAAATTCACAGAACCATTTTGAGGCTTGCTTACCAAAACAACTTCACTTGGCTTTTCACCATCAGGATCAGTTGCTCCAGCCATAAGGCCATCCTCAGCATTTACGCTGAGTGGTTCGCCTTCTTTGGTCTGGTACGCCTGAGACATAGCAGAAGGTTCATCATTGACCGATAGGACCGTAAATTTGGCATTCATTTGAGCGGAAGCCCCTTCTGGATCCGTTATTTTGAACGTAATTGTTTCTGTAGGACCATTCCAGTTTTCACGAGGTTGTTTGATCATCAATTCATTGCGAACTTTATCATATTTTAACTCGAGATTCTTATTGCCAGAGAAAGTCCACTTCAATTCATCGAAACTATTATCCTTGTCTCGAGCATACTGATCCAACTTAATGACTGCAACAACACCTTTATTTTCATCTTCCTTAATGGTAAAATCAGGAATATTACGGAGTTCCGGTATAGCATTCACATGTTTGATTTCAAATAAGGTCTTGGTGGATGCTTTCGCTCCCGAAGGATCTGTAACCGTAAATGTCAACTCTTCTTTACCAAACCAGTCTACGCGATTTGCCTTAATCAAAGCTTCACGACCGCTAGTAATGATAACTTCAAGATGTTGATTCCCTTTCACAGTCCATTTCATTTCGTGAACTTTGTTATCAGGATCTTTCACATAATTATCAAGTTTAATAGGCTTGAAACTCTTTCCTTCAATCGTCTGTTGCCCTTCAATATCTGAAATTACAGGAACATCATTTACGGGTTTCACAATAAATTTAACATCCACAGATGCCTTTTCACCAGAGGGATCAAAAACATTAACTGTTACTTGGTCTTCACCATTCCAGAATTCACCTGGGATTTCTGTTATCAATAGACCTTTGTCATTGATGTTAAAGACAAGAGCATGCTTTACAGAAGATGGTTTTCCTTTGACCAATTTACCTTTTTTGTCTTTTGTGGCAGGCAACCCATTATCCAGCGTCCACTGCAAATCTACAAGCTTGTTGTCTGGATCGGAAACCAGCTTTGTAAAATCAATGGATTCGAAAGTCTTCTTTTCTTGAGTTACCTGAGGTTGTACTTTTTTAAGTACTGGGGGATCGTTCACCGGTGTGACTTCAAAGTCAACCTTCGCGTTAGCAGATGCCCCTTGAGGATCCGTAACAGTAAAGGTCAAAGTCTCCTTTCCGTTCCAGTTGGGATTCGGTGCAACTATTGAGGCTCGGTTCCCCTTTATATCCACTTTGAGGTCTTTATTACCAGAAACAGACCATTTCAATTCGTTTGGTTTATTATCTGGATCTGTAGCTGCGGTACTCAAATTTACGGGTTCAAATTTAGACCGTTCTTTGATTGTCTGTCCATCAATTTTGGAGATCACGGGAGCATCATTTACGGACAAAACAGTAAATAGAATTTGTTGAACGGCTTTCCCGCCCTCAGGATCTGTCACCGTAAGGGTAATCTTCTCTTCACCATTCCAGAATTTGTCTGGGGTTTCCACAATCAATTGTTGCTTACTATTGATTGAAGCTTTAAGAGACCGCGTATTACTCACTTCAAAAGAAAGTTTGGATGCAGCATGATCTGGGTCACTAGCGATACCCGCAAGATCAATAGGTACAAAACGTTCTTTTTCTTTAATCTTTTGAGACTCGATGGCTTTCATGACCGGCAAATCATTGACTGATTCTACTTCAAAGTGAGCTGTTTTAGACGATTTGGCTCCTTCTGGGTCGGTCGCTGTGAACGTAATATCACGCTCTCCATTCCAGAATTTCGATGCCAATTTAATGTGGGCGACACGATTATTGTCAATTTCCACAGACACATCGTCCAACGAAACTTTAGGCGTTTCTTCAACTACTTTTTTGTCTTTTTTGCCATTCTTTTTCTTTGGTGTTGGAACCGTTGCGCCAGCTTTTTTCAAAATAGTTGCAGTCCACGTCAGCTGATCTTTTTTATGGTCAGGGTCACTCACATAACTATCAAGCTGAATATCCTTGAATTGAGATTTTTCCTTGATTTTTTGGTCAGGGATATCTTTCACTTCAGGCGCGTCATTTACAGAGGTAATTTCGTAAGTAACGGTAGTAGATGCAGAGGCTCCATCCTTATCCTTCACGATAAGAGTAAGAGTTTCGGGAGTGCACCAGAAATATTCATTAGGAGCCGTTACTACGAGTTGATGATTAGGCGAAATTTCGGCTTTGAGTTGCTTAATACCAGTAACACTCCAAGTTAATGTATTCGGCTTGTCGTCTGGATCCTTAACATAATCATCAAGTTTTACTGCGTTGAATTTCGCTTTTTCCTTAATCTTTTGTCCTGGAATAGCCGAGAGTGTCGGCGCGTCATTAACTTCGGTTACTTCAAACGTCATTTTCTGAGAGGCTTTTCCACCATCAGGATCAACGACAGTGAATGTCAAAACTTCTTTGCCAAACCATTGCGCATGAGGAACAGCGACTGTAATCGTATTATCCTTATTCCTGATAACCTTCAGATCCTTATTGCCAGTAATGGTCCAGACAAGGGATGTTGCCGAATTATCAGCATCGGTAGCAAGCGTAGAAAGGTCAATGGTTTTAAATATTCCATTTTCGCGAACCGTTTCCCCTGTTGGTGCTTTATCAGAAATTTGAGGCAAATCATTGACGGAACGTACGGTGAACTTTGCTGATGCCGATGCTTTCGCGCCTTCAGGATCAGTCGCCGTAAATGTAATCTTAGCAGCACCATTCCAATATTTATCTGGAATTTGGATCGTAGCTACTCGATTATTATCGATTTCCACCTTAAGAGCTGACATCGCTTTTGCTGGGGGTTCAACGGCTTTGCCTTTTTTGTTCTTTGTGTTTTTTTGTTCCACTGGGGCTGTGGCTGAGATACTGGATGCATCCCAAGTCCATTTTAATTCGGTCTTTTTGTGATCCGCATCTTTGATGTAATCATCCAATTTGATAGAAACGAAATTTTTCTTTTCATCAATCGTCTGATCAGCAATTTCTTTTACAAATTCAGGAGCATCATTTACGGATTCCACGGTAAAAACAACCGCACGAGAATCAGTGGCTCCTTCAGGGTCTGTCACTGTAAATTTGATTGTTTCTGAGCCATGCCAGAATACATCTGGGGTTGTGATTGTTGCATTATGGGATCCATTTAGGGACACTTTAAGCGCTTTATTGTCAGATACAACCCATTTAAGTTTTTCCTTCGGATGGTCCAGATCTTCCACAAAGTCGTCCAAATTGATGGACTTGAATTGTTGCTTTTCCTTAATCGTCTGAGAGGGGATATTTTTCATTACTGGAATATCGTTGACAGATTTCACCGAATAGGTTACTGTCTGTTTTGCTGATGCCCCTTCGGGATCGGTAACGGTGAACGTGATCTTTTCTGTACCATTCCAGAATTTGTTTGGAATCTGAACGCTCGCATCACCCGATTTAGCAATGTTCACTTTGAGATCTTTTGTCCCAGTGATAGTCCATTGGAGGGAACTAAAGTCATTGTCTGGATCATTGACTAATTCAGCCAAATTAAATACGGCGAACGTTTCCTTTTCAAGAATGGATTGGTCATTAATCTTCTTGAAAATAGGAGTATCGTTTACGGACTTTACAGTGAATAAGGCAGAGGTAGAAACCTTTGCTCCTTCAGGATCTGTGGCTGTAAATGTGATCAGTTCAGATCCGTGCCAATCTTTATTTGGAATTACAACCGTAGCGATTTGCTTCGCATCAACATTTACCTGTAATGCCACCTGGTACCCTTTTGGAGTGCCTGGGGCGGGCTTCACATCGAAACTCCACGCAAGATCTTCGATCTTATTGTCTGGATCTTCAATAACGTCACTCAGCTTTATTGTGTTGAAGAGGCTCTTTTCATTAATGGTTTGATCGTTGATCTTTTTAGTAAATGAGGGCACATCGTTCACTGATTCCACGGTAAATGTCACCGACCGTGAATCCATTGCCCCTGCATTATCAGTCACGTCAATTTTGAGCGTTTCACTGCCGTGCCAACCCTTATCAGGTATTGCAACTGTCATTATATGTTTCGCGTCAATAGAAACCTTAAGGTCTTTATTACCGCTTACGGTCCATTTGAGTTTGCTGTCTTCATCGTCCAAGTCACTCACGAAATCATCCAGTTCAACGGTTTTGAACTGTTGTTTTTCTTTAATCGTTTGAGCAGGAATATCCTTCATGACAGGGGCATCGTTAATGGATTTCACTGTGAATGCCACCACTTGCTTTGCCGAAGCTCCTTCGGGATCCTCGACTGTGATCGTGATTTTTTCCGAGCCATTCCACAAATTACTAGGAGTAGAAACTGTTAGCACTCCGGCTTTATCTACAGAAATTTTGAGATCTTTATTACCAGAGAATATCCATTTCAGTTTGTCAAAGGAATGATCTGGGTCAAAGACTAGTTCTGCGAGATTAACAGGAGCAAATTGTTGCTTTTCATCAATGGTTTGACTTGCAATTTCCTTGAGTGTGGGCACATCATTAACCGATTTCACAGTAAAAATTGCTGTAGAAGTTACTTTTGCGCCTTCAGGATCAGTCACGGTGAATTTGATTTCGTCTGATCCGTTCCAATATTTATCGGGGATCACAATGGTTGCGACTTGTTTTGCATCCATGTTGACTTGCAAGCCAGCCTGTGTTCCCTTCGGAGCACCTGCAGCGGGCTTTACATCAAAACTCCAAGCAAGGCTTTCTGCTTTGTTGTCTGGATCTTTGACCATTTCGCCCAATTTAATTTGTGCAAATGATTTCTTTTCATCAATGGTCTGATCCGCAACTTCTTTTATAAACTCAGGAGCATCATTGATTGATTCCACAGTAAAGTCCACGGTCTTCTCGTCAGAAGCCCCTGCTGGATCTGTCACCTTAAACAGGACTGTTTCGGCACCGTTCCAATATGGGCTTGGAAGAGCTAATGAAGCTCTATGGCCTCCGTCAACAGTAATTTTAATGTCTTTATTGCCAGAAATTGTCCACTTGAGTTGGCTTTTCTCATGATCAATGTCTGTTACATAACTATCCAATTCGATCGCCTTAAACGTTTGTTTTTCCTTAATCGTCTGTCCTTTCATCTCGGCCATTACCGGAGGATCATTGATCGACTTGATGGTGAACTTCACTGTTGTAGAAGCTCTGCCACCTTCTGGATCCACCGCAGTAAAGGTAATGCTCTCAGAGCCGCTCCAGTTCAAGTTAGGAGCTTTGATGGATACTTCACGGGTCTTCTCGTTAATGTTTACCTTGAGATCTTTTTGACCATTGGCACTCACCTTAAGCTTGGAAATGTCATGATCCGCATCGGAAAGAAACTCATCAAGGGAGAACGAATTAAACTCTGTCTTTTCGTCAACTGTTTGATCCGCGATTTTTTTGAATACGGGAAAGTCATTAATGGACTTTACCGTGAATTTTACTTCTTGTATATCGGAAGCCCCTTCTGGATCCGTGACCTTAAACTTTGCATTGACGGCACCATTCCAGAGAGAGTCCGGAATTTCGATGGTAGCAACATGCTTTTCATCAATATTAATAGTGAGCGTTCCGCTTTCCGGTAATTTGCCTTGATGTTCAACATTTACTTCCCATGAAAGTTCTTGAGTTTTATGATCGGCATCACTTACGAAGTCATCCAACTTAATGGGGGCAAATTTTTTCTTTTCATCAATCGCTTGACTTGGAATCTGCTTCACAATTTTAGGAACGTCATTCACAGAATTCACAGTAAACGATGTTTGAGTTTCAGCAACGGCCCCCGCCGGATCTGTCACCTTGAAATTAAATGTTTCTGAGCCATTCCAAAGAGCGCTGGGGAGGATAATTTTTGCTTCCTTGCCGACAACTTCAATTTTAATATCCTTGCCACCAGTAATGTCCCATTTCAATTGTTCAAAAGGATTGTCAATATCCTTAATGTACTTGTCCAATGAGATATTCTTAAACTGCTGTTTTTCATTAATTGTCTGTTCTGGAATTTGTGCAATAAATTCCGGTGCATCATTAACAGACTTTACTGTGAAATTAGTTTTGAAACTAGAACTTGCCCCTTGTGGATCCGTTGCTGTGAAGGTGAATGTCTCTGTAGGTCCATTCCAGTTTTCATTAGGAATCGTAACTGTGGCAACATTGTATTTGTCAATAGTTACTTTGAGTGATGTTCCGCCCGTGACCGCCCATTTAATTTTAGACTGATCATCGTCTGCATCACTTACCAGGTCTCCAAGATTAATAGTCTCGAAAGTATTCTTTTCATCGATTGTTTGATCCGGAGCTTTCTGAACAATAGGATTGTCATTCACAGACTTCACTGTAAATGCGGCATCAGTCTTTGCGCTTGCGAACTCACCATCTGTGGCTGTAAAGGTAATCTTTGCTGCACCATGCCAGTTAGTATCTGGAATCACAACGGTTGCTATTCGATCTTTGCTGATTTCAACGAAAAGTTCCCCGTCCGCATTATCTTTTCCTACTGGAGTAATGGTTGTCTCCCAAACGATTTGATCTTTAGGATGGTCTAAGTCTGAAACGTAATCATCCAATTTGATGACCGTAAATTTTTTACCTTCATCAATAGATTGATCCTGGATTTTAGTGACCTCTGGTGGGTTATTCACGGACTCAATAGTGAACGTAACCGTTTCAGAACCGGAAGCCCCTTTAGGGTCTGTTGCTGTGAAGGTAATGTCTTCAGAACCGTTCCAGTAAGGAGTTGGAGCCTTGATGTTTACGACACGATTGCTGATGCTCACTTGTAAGTTTTTATTGCCACTGATCTGCCAGCGAAGCGTTGCCGCCTTATCTTCTGGGTCTGTAACAAAGTCGTCAAGTTTAATCGGTGCAAAACTTTTCCCTTCTAGGACGGATTCTCCAGGAATTCCGTTCACCGAGGGCGCATTATTTTCTTGTTGGGGTGCTTGAACTGCTGCAGGAGCACTTTGTTCTTGTGCGATAACACCAGTAGCAAGACAGAGTCCTGCCGTGATAAACAGGGCGGTGACGGATTTTTTAAGTCGGTTCATTTATGATCTCCCATAGATCCCTTGATTTCCATCAAGGCCAAACCGGGCGGTTCGGTCTTGACATGTAGCTACAAATACATCCAAAAGTTGCGAAAAATTGTTTTTTTCCGCGACTTACTTATTATAACAGTCACCAAATATAAAGTTTTTGAGCTGGGGTGTATGCTTTTTTTCAAAGAAAAACGAGATTTTTGGGCGTTCATAAAAGATGCAATTTTTCTATGACTTTCTTAAGTCGTTGATTTTTAAAGAAATAGAGAAAAAATTCATTTTTATTGATTTTTTGTTTCATTTTATAACAATCGTAATTGGAATAATAAGTCCCGTTTTCTGTTTGAATGTCTATTAATATTCAAGAAAAAAGGGTAATCGCCAGTTTCATTGATGCCTCTTTTTTAACGCACAAAGTAAATTTTTTTCTTACAAAATAATTCAGTTTTGCATGAACTTCGTTGTATTTTCTTGTGTTAAAAGCGGTTACCATTTCAATAGAAATAGACGGAGCCTTAATAATCTTTCCTAAATGTCAAAAGATATTGGCACGTTTCCTCTAGGAAAAGAGTATTTTTCGCTTACAAGAGGTGCAAATGCACATAGATCATAATGATGAAAATTTGAAGAGGTATTTGGACGACATTCGTAGAACGCGTCCGTTGTCCCGTAGTGAGGAACAAGTACTTTTCAGATTAGTGGCTCAGGGAAATCGCAAGGCGAAGGAACGCCTAGTTTCTGCTAATATGCGGTTTGTTCTTAAAGTGGTTATCCAATACCGATCTCCGTTTATCCCAATTTCTGATTTGGTTAATGAAGGTGCGATGGGCCTTGTACGAGCTATTGAGAGCTTTGATTATAGCCGAGGTCTAAAATTTATCAGCTACGGAGTATGGTGGATCAAAGCTTATATTACCCGGGCTATAAACGAGCAAGGTTCTTTGATTCGCCTTCCCGCAAATCAGCAATTACGGGTTCGGAAAGCTTTAAAATCACAAGCTCGTGGGGTGGAGATTGATGAAGATATTCGGGAACTTCTGCAAATAGGACAGCGCGGTATCTCTTTTGATTCTCCTTTGTCTGGAGACTCCAAAACAACGTATGCAGAAATATTATCAGACGATTCTATGATGAGTCCTGATCGTCGTACTGAAATAAACAGTGTTGAGACCGTGGTTCATTCCTTGCTCGAACATCTTCCTTACCGCGAAGGTAGAGTGATCGCTGGAATTTATGGTGTTCGTCAGGATTCGCCGCAAACACTCCGGGAAGTGGGGGAGTCTTTGAATATCTCCCATGAAAGAGTACGTCAATTGCGGGATCAAGCTTTGCGTCGTATTCGTAGGGCCTCATGTCGCCCTTACCTTCAGGAAAACTTTTTTGCACTCACGGATGTGAACTCCTGACAAAAAAAAACATATAAGCTATCTTTGCCGTTAGCTGAATTCAACAAATGGACGAGTCATGAAATTTGTTTTTCTTTGCGATGCCAGTTACCTCAAAGGTGACCTTGCTGCTTTTGTTAATAATTTCCCAACAAACCATGAACTGGTAACTATGACTGCCGAAGAGTTTCTTCAAGCGAAGTCTTTTCCTGAAGGAACGTTCGGTGTATTGGTGGAACGCTTCACTTGGCAGAAAAACTTTAGCCTCTTCCGTTATTTTGGTTTACTTCCAATTTTGGAAATTCTTCCTTTGGGTGTTGTGAGTCGTAATCGTCGTCAAGAAGCTCTCAAGGGGCGTTGTGCGATGCGCGGTTCGGAGATGGTTATCGTTCCGAGTGCTTCTCCTGAAGAGCTTTTTGCAATGGTGGATAAATTTGTGGCGGCTCCTCCTCCGGGTCACGTTTATCCTCGTGGTTGTGCAAAAGTTTAACTTAGTTTGCAATGCAAAAAAAGGTTCTTGAGTCCCTTGCCGCTCGCGGCTCTTTTGTCGGGCTCATGCTTCCCGGTTTTTCTTCTTATCCCCTACATGCGGTCTCTTCTTTTGTGCATTCGCTTTCTGCTGATGTACTTCCGCTTGTTGTGGATTTAGGCACGGGTCAAATTCCGGTTTCTTCACCACTATCCACAGAATCACTCTTTAAGAGAACTTTGTCTGTCGTGGAGTCTGAAAAATCAATCTGTGCTCTTTGGGAAGGACTTTCTGTCATTACTTCTCTTGGCAAAATGTTAGATGCCGAAGATACTTCTGTGCGACAATTTGTGCGCAATATCCAAGTGCTTCAGAAGTCTCATCCGTTTATCGTTTTATTGTACCCAGAAACCTGGAATGAAACGCATTCCAAAATCTTTTGCTCGTGCGGTTTTTTCTTGGTTGTTTTGGGAGAAAAAGCAAATGTAGCGGATGTTGCTTCTGAGTTAGAAAATGTGAACTGTTTTCCCAAACAAAGTATTTGGTGGTCAGCAACGGAGTACCCAGAAAAGAAACGCTTTCCCAAAGTAACAAGAGCCATCCGTTCTGTAGGTCGTTTACAGTTGCCATCATCTGAACAGTTTCTTGATAAGCCAGAATTGTTTGCGCAGGCAATAAAAAATATGTTGAAAGCACGTGTGCTGGTTCAAAATCCACTGGAAGGCTTGCCCTATTATTTTCGACGGGTTTGGGTTATTCTGTGCCTTTTGTTGTGTGCAATACCATTCTTACTTCCTACCAAAATAGATACGGGATTATCGATGCTTCGGGAGATGCGTCCTGAAAGAGATCGCTATTCTGATGCTCCTTACTTTAATTTCGTTTTTGATGGTACTGAGACTTTGCAAAGAATCAGTCGCTACGCAGTGGGACGTTTTACTGCTACGGTCACATCAGATAAAATTTTGAGTTCTTATGTCAAAGACGTTTTGAAACAAAATGATTTTCCTGAAAATAGTTGGCAAAAGGACGATTTAATTTATCCCCCAGCAGGTACACAACTTCGTTTTCTTCCGCCGCAAAATATTCACAATGCTTATTACGATTCCATTGCTCCCGCATGGAAATATTTTACGGGTATGATTTCGGATAGTATCGCTTATCTTACTGAGATGTATCATGAGCAAGCCACAGACACTTACCGCCTCCATACAGGAATTGATGTGGCAAGTCGAATGGGGGCCCGAATTTTAGCCCCTTTTAACGCAAAAGCATGGACTTTGAAGGATGAACGCGGTGGGGTTGTTATCGGTTTAGTTCATGAAAAAGCAGTGATGCTTTTTATGCATTGTGACCAATTGCTATACCTAGATGGTCAAGATGTTATGCAAGGGGATCCGATTGCTACTGTTGGGACGACGGGCCATACAACAGGGCCTCATGTTCATTTGGTAACAGGTATTGTTGATCCAAAAGGTCCAAAAATAATTGGAAATATGCATTATCGAATTGTGAACCCTATCACATGGTTCTATTTTCAAACAAAAAAATAGGCATAATGTAAGAAAAATGTTACATCTTAACATTCCTTTTATGATGTAAAAAAAATAATTTTGGTGGTGGGATTGGTCGGTTTTGTAAAGATATTGAATCCAAGGAGATTCCAAGTATGATTTCTCGTTATTCTTTTTTTGCCGGCCTTGCGTTGCTTTTTATAGGCTGTTCTTCTGTGAATTTGCCTAAAGCTGAGTTGGCAGAACATAATGCTGAACGAAATATCCCTCCCATTGATGAGATGATCGTATCCCTTAAGAAATCATATATTTCCCAATGTTATGGTCCTATTGTTCATAGAGATCCTCCTGAAAATCAGTGTCAAACTGAGTTGTTCCAGATGCTGGAACGTCGTTATAATTTGAATTACAATCAAGCTCACGTTGATATGGCATCAAATGATTTGTTCTTCCGCGATGTGGATTCTCGCCTTCGTAAGATGGTTCGTACGGACCCAGAAGTTCGTGATGCGGTTCGCAACGGAGCCTTTCGAAATGCGGATGAAATGCTTGCTTACTACAAAGACAAGTATGCATTTAATTCCAAAAATTAATTCTTTTTGATTTTTGTTTTTTTTTGCGCGGACCCATGGTACTGCGCTTTTTTTTTATGAGTATCATTCAGGCTCTTGCAATTTCTATCTTTCGGTATAGATTATTTTTAGTGGTTGAGATACAACCGCTTGCGAATAATGAATTGTTTGCTAATGATTTTGCTGCAACGGAAAGGTTAAAATGAGTCCTAAGACAAAACCTGGATTTTTTGTACAAGACAGATTTCTATACACGAAGGATAATGAAAAAGTAATTCTTCGTGGTGTGAACCATATGTTTATTTGGACGGATCGAGAAGGCAAATCAATTCCTGAAATTGCAAAAACAGGAGCCAATGTTGTACGCATTGTATGGAATATGCGTGGACGTGTTTGCGATTTAGACAGAATCATTGGTGAATGCATCGCTAACAATATGATTCCGATGCCTGAATTGCATGATGCTACTGGTAAATGGGATAGACTGTCAGATCTTTTATCTTTTTGGTTGCGTGATGAGACGCTACAAATGATTCAGGACCATCAAGAATATCTTATTCTCAATATTGGTAATGAAGTGGGTAGCGAAGAAGTAGATGGGGAAGATTTTTATAATGCTTATAGCTCTGCAGTGACTCAAATGAGAGCCTCTGGTATTCGAGTGCCTTTGGTCATCGATGCTGATGCTTGGGGACAGAGTACTAAAAATATTTTTGGACAAGGAAAAAGACTGCTTCAAAGTGACCCAGAACATAATTTGCTTTTTTCCATTCATATGTGGTGGCCGAGTGAACGTCATGATCCACAAAAAACTGGGTATGCGACGGTCAAGGATCGAGTGACTGGGGAGTTGGAGCAGTCTGTGGCTCTGGGGATTCCGTTAATTATTGGGGAATTTGCTCCTGTAGCGGTTAATGGCGCGAAGGATATTCCTTATCAGTTTATTATGGCTGAAGCAGAACGTCTAGAAATTGGTTGGCTTGCTTGGAGTTGGGGGCCTGGTAATTATGACAGTCAAGCGATGGATATGACGACCCATGGTTCTTTCAATACTTTGGTGGAATGGGGTAGAATCGTATGCGTGGATAGCTCTCTCAGTATTCAGAATACGAGTGTGATTCCTTCCTTTATTCTCAATTCAGATTTTGCAACAGGAATTTCTGCTAAGGGCTGTAATATTGTTACGAATGGCGACTTTTCTTTTGAGGAAGAAAAGTTGGACGGTTGGATGTCGGATTTTTGGGGTGGAAAAGTAGACGTTCAAAGTAAGAACGGTGAAGTTTACTTTAAGATAGCTCAAGCGGGTGCTGATAGTTGGTGTTTGCAATTCAAGCAGACATTGGCTTTACGTAATGGGCTGACCTACATTTTTAGTATGCGCGCAAAAGCGGATAAACCTAGAACTTTGAACGTAGATATAAAACAAGCTTCTGAAAATTATGTTCCTTATGCTAATGGACGTATTTTGGATTTAAGTACAAGCTGGCAAGATTTCAGTTGGAAATTCACGATGAAGGAACCTTCAGATGACCAAGCCGTATTGGTTTTTGATATGGGGGGGACTCCTGTCAATTGGACTCTTGCTGATGTTTCTTTAGTTCAAGCTCGTAGTATTGCTGATCGTCTCAACCGTAGTTTCCAACGCAATGTTCAAAAAAATTCTGGATATTTCAATGCTCCAAGTGTGCCATGGGAACTACATCTTTATTCTCCTTCGGGGAAACTTCTAGAAATATTGGATAAAGGTGTCGGGGGAGAGGGAATGAAAGCTTATCCGAAGATTGAAAAAAGCGGAATTATGGTTATTAAGGATAAAATCTAAACTTATGTTGCTATTCCATTTTGGAGTAAGCGATAGCCTCTTTTCCTTATAAAACAACATAGATTATTCTCATATGGAACGCGCTAAGGCAAAGATCCTCGTTGTTGACGATACCAAAACTAATGTTGAAGTTTTGGAGGGGATTCTCATGGACGAATATGATGTTCATGTTGCTTTGGATGGTGAACGAGCGCTTAAATTAATTCCGAGACTTAAACCAGATCTTATTTTGCTAGATGTAATGATGCCTGTAATGGACGGCTATGAGACGTTGCAACGTTTACGTCTTATTGAAGAGGGAAAAGATATCCCCGTTATTTTCCTTACTGCAAAAGTGGATAGCGAAGGGGAAAAAGAGGGGCTTTCTTTAGGGGCTGTGGATTACATTACCAAACCCTTCACCCCATCTCTTGTGAAACTTCGTATTAAGAATCAGTTGGAATACAAATTTCATCGGGATCATCTAGCGGAATTAGTGCTTGAGCGTACACTCTCTTTGCGACAGACTTTAAAAGTAATGCTTATGAGTCTTGGTGCTTTAGCGGAGTATCGTGATAATGAAACTGGGGGACACATTCGGCGAACTCAAATTATTGTTCGTATGCTCGCTGAAGTTTTACAAAAAAATCCCAAGTTTTATGATGTATTACCTAATGATGAAGTGGTAGAACAATTTGCCACAGCGGCCCCTCTTCATGATATTGGAAAGGTGGGTATTCAGGATAGTATTTTGAGGAAGCCCGGCCGTTTGACTCCCGAAGAAATGGATCAAATGAAAGGACACACAATTTTGGGTTATGAAGTGCTGGAATCAGCAACGTTTGAACTTCATAATGATCCGATGGTCATTGTTGCGGCTCAAATTGCAAAAAGCCATCACGAAAAATGGGATGGTACAGGTTATCCAGAGGGTTTAAAGGGAGAAAAAATTC
>MNYL01000013.1 GCA_001873075.1 Fibrobacteres bacterium CG2_30_45_31
TTTTCAGAATCTTCCTTATTCACCACATTGCCGCCTAAATCCAGCTGGGCGCCCAATTCCATTTCTTTTTTTGAGCGCATCGCATATATATCTCCCGAACGAAGTTCATCGACCGGAAGGAGCATGTTCGCTTTCATGCGAAAAAATTCAAATTCTTTTGGCCATTCTGTCCGATCTAAAGAGGCCATACTTCGAAAAAGTGATATTTCACCAAAAGCCTGGAAATGGCGCAACCGAATGACCTGCCCCAACAAACCTTCTTTAAACGTTGGAGGCGGGGACAAAAAAAACGACAGCCCTGTCATCAACCCACGAACCCCATAATTTTCTAATGCCGAACCTGAATAGCAAAGAATACAATCATCGGAAGCCGCAAGCGATTCAAGACTACGAATCAAATCTTCGGGAGGAATGGGCTGTTCTGCCATGGCCTTTTCTAGTACCACATCATCAAAGCGAGACGCAAATTCAACCGCTTCTTTGTAATACTTAGCGGCAATCGCCGCCGATGCTTTAGACGTAATTTTTTTCGCTTCTTCTCTGCCGTCTGCAGCATGAATCAGTCGCGTATTGCTGATAACATCAAGCACCGAAGTCATTTTGCCTGAATCGTATTCTGGTACAGAAAGAAGCACGGGACGAACGCCCAACATTTCTTCCACATTAATTAAAATATCATCCAAAGAATAATCCGGGTTATCGAGCTTGTTGATGAAAATCAACGTACGAACGCCTCTCGAACGAAGCTTTTTCCATGCGGCAATCGTTTGCGTTTCCACACCGCTTGCAGCAGAAATAACGAGCACGGCGCCTTCTACAGCGGAAAGAGCCATATCTACTTCGGCACCAAAATCAACGTGTCCCGGGGTATCAATAAAATTAAACCACATTCCACGCCATTCAAAATGCGCAACACCGGATTCAATGGTAATGCCACGGTCCTTTTCTTCGGGCAAGTAGTCCATAGTCGCAAGGCCTTCTTCCACATTTCCTGGGCGACGAATTTCCCCTGCCGTAAAGAGGATTCTTTCGGAGAGCGTCGTCTTGCCGGCATCAACGTGGGCAAGAATTGCGATATTGCGAACAGACTGAAGCATCTAGGACCTTATTTTGTAGGCACTTTGCGCCCGAGTAAATCAAAATATTTCAATTTCTGAATAGTGAACGTGAAGGGATGGGAACATAAAAAAACTGGCGCAAATAATTTTTCTGCGTGATTGTCAATAAATATGTGTAATTAGGATTATCATTATTGATACATCCTATAACGATCCAGTTCATTAACGTTCTCCCATTTTCTGAAGATAGAAAAAGGCCCCCGTTCATCGCGGAGGCCTCTATTGTTTCAATGACTTTTAAGAATGCTTAATCCATTCGGCATTGTGAACTTCTGGAATATCGTCCAGTAACTTCAATGTATGCGGTTCCGTTGTGTTGTCAAGAACTTCTGCAGGAGTCCCCACATTCACCAGTTTACCTTCATGCATAATAAAGATACGGTCGCTCACATAGTTTGCAAGGCCAATATCATGCGTTACAAAAACAACAGTCATGTGAAGTTCTTGTTTAAGCTTCATGAGGTAATCTAGGATATTTGCACGGACACAAGCATCCACCATGGATGTGGGCTCATCCGCAATCAAAACGCGAGGGCGAAGCGCAAAGATACGAGCAAGAAGCATACGTTGCATTTGACCACCCGAAAGTTCAAACGCATATTTATCTTCAATATCAGATGGTTTAACATTTACCGCCAACAACCCAGCATCCACACGAGCCTTCACTTCGGCTCTGGATGGCTTATTTTTCAAAATATTAAGAGAATCTTCCAACTGGGAACGAATGGTAAAAAACTGATTAAAGCAGCTAAACGGATCTTGAAAAACAAATTGGACTTCATTCCAATGGGCCTTCAAATTCGTTATTTTTTTTCCACAATAAAGGAACTCACCGGTTGTTGGCGGATACAAACCGAGCATGATCTTTGCAAGCACGCTTTTGCCGCAACCAGAACCGCCGACAATAGTAACGATTTCTCCATCCTTAATCTCAAAGGAAACATCATCGACAGCCACTTTGGCCTTTTTTCCCATACCGAATATTTTAGATACGTTCTTTGCAGAAAAAATAATATCATTTGGCATAATCACACCTCACGAGGCGGTCACCCACCATTCGGATACTTTGAGTGTTTTTCTTGCAATCAGGGCAAGCACGGGTGCAACGTTCCGCAAAACGGCACCCCACAATTGTTTGATTTAAGCTAGGAGGAGCGCCTTCAATCGCTACTGGTTTACGCGAACGCTGGCTACTTTCAGAACTCAGCATGGCTCCCATCAAAGCTTGAGTGTACGGATGCCGAGGGTCTTTAACCACCTGTTCCGCCGTACCCATTTCCACAAATTCGCCTGCATACATAATGGCAATATTATCAGCCACATGATAAAGCAAGGGAAGTTCATGAGTAATAAAAATCATTGTCGAGAAAATACCTTTCTCCAACAGATCAAAGATCATTTTGATGACTTCTTTCTGCGTTGAAACATCAAGTGCAGAAGTCGGTTCATCAGCAATCACCATGCGGGGATTCAAGAGCGTAGAGATACCAATCACAGAGCGCTGGCGTTCACCCGCAGTAAGCTGAATCGGGTAAGAATTCAACACCCGCTGTGTGTCCATGCCGAACAGATCGAAACGTTCGCAAAGGCGTTGGTAGATCTCTTTGGCAGAGGAAGGACTTCCCTGTTTTTGGTGGGCGGCAATCACATCAGCAGCAATATCCTTGATCTTACGCACAGGATTTAATGCGTTAAAAGCCCCCTGTGGGATCATCGATATTTTTTGAGCAAGTACATTAGAACGAATATCGCTTTCGCTACGGTTCATGAGCGATTCTCCACTCACCCGCACATCCCCACTCGTGGGGTACAACGGAGGAATGCACATCCCCATAAGACCGCTCACTAATGTCGATTTTCCGCACCCAGATTCCCCGGCAATGCCAAGAATCTCGCCTTGCTTCATAGAGAAGGAAACATCCGTAACCGCGTGAACTTTCTCTCCAAAACGAGTCAGGTAATGAAGACTGAGATGATCTACTTCAAATATTTTTTCTGACATAAGAAACCCTTTACTTGCGCAACCGCGGATTAAAGACACCTTCCATAGACGTATTAATCAGATAAAGAGCAAACACGGTAAGAGTAATAATGATCGTTGCCGGAAGGAACGCCATCCAAATACCATCACTCAAAGCACCATTATCTTTTGCCTGATTTAGAATAATTCCAAGAGAGGTTGAATCCAAAGGACCAAGACCAATCATGGAAATGGAAGCCTCTGAAAGAATCCCAGTAGACACTTGCATGATAAAAACCATGAACACATAAGAAAGAAGGTAGGGCAACACATGTTTAATCACAATGGTAAAAGAACTTGCACCATTGATCTTGGCAAGAGCAATATGATCTCGGCTACGCAGTGAAGATGCTTGAGCGCGAACACCACGTGCAGACCAACTCCAAGTTGTGCAACCAATAATCAAACCGATGAGAGTTAACGAACGGCCATCTTTTACCGCAGAGCTAATGAGGATAAGAATCACAAAAGAGGGAATCACAATAAACAAGTTCGTTCCCACATTGAGGATTTCATCAACCCATCCACCACGGAAACCACCGAACAGACCAATCAAAACACCTACGGTTGTCGCAATAATACCCGACACAAAGCCCACATATAAGGAGGACCGAAGACCACTAATCAGAAGAGACATATAATCTCGACCCAAGTGATCTGTGCCAAGGATATGATCCGCCCCTGATGGTGCATAAGGGCCGGCAACCACATCCCGAGTCAAAGTGTCAACACTGTATAAAAGCGGTCCAAAGAAGGCAATGATCAGCGTCAAAAGAAACAATCCGATTCCCACGACAAACATGGGGGACTTGAGAAGATTCTTAAGTAATTTCATTATTTACCTCCCACCTGAATGCCAGCTTTAACACGCGGGTCACAGAGGGCAATCAAAATATCAACGGAGAAATTCGCCACAAGCACGCAGATGGAAATCATCAACGTACAACCTTGAATGGTCGCATAGTCATTCTGCTGAATCGCAGTGAGCATCGCCATCCCAAGACCTGGATAGGAGAAGATCATTTCAGTAATCAGCGCTCCTCCTACCATAGCACCCAAAGACTGAGCAAGACCCGTAAGCTGTGGCAACATCGCATTACGGAATATGTAACTCACAATTTTTCCTTCACGAAGTCCCATCCACTTTGCATACTTCATGTAATCCGTACCCAACTCATAGATACTCATAGAGCGCATACCCGTTGCTTGACCGCTCAAGAGAATCGGGAAAATGGAGAAGAACGGCAGAATATAGTGAAGCCCCACAGACTTGTAGAATTCCCATGAGAAACTAGGCACTTGGTCAAAACCGTAGGCCCCCATCGCAGGGAGCCAACCCAGCGAAATGGAAAATGCAGCGACCAAAAGCATACCGAACACAAAGAAAGGAATACCATTGAGAAGCATGGCCAATGGGAAAAAGACCTTATCGAAAATGCCCCGCTTGTAAGCCGCGATCGCGCCGAGCAAATTACCTACAATCCATCCCAGCATTAATGTCGGAAACTGAATAGCAAGAGTCCAGGGCAAGCTTTCCTTGATAATTTCTATAACCGGCTTTGGATACTGACTATAAGAAAGACCAAGATCTCCATGAAAAATATTTTTGATATAAGCAAAAAATTGAACGACCGATGAAGAAAGAACTGGCTCTTCTTTAAGTACAGGATTTCCATTTTCTAATACTGGTGTTGTAGAATAAACTACAGAACCTTTTTCAATATGAATAATTTTCTTTACCATAACAGGTTGCATCACATTTTTCATGACAGGAACACCAGCACTATCCAGTATCGGTTTTCCTGCGCTGTCAGAAGCAGCTTCTTTCATCACCGCTCCAGAGGCGTCCAGTTTCGGTTCAAAGATTCCAACCGTATCGTTTACAACACTGTCTGCACCCGCACTGTCTTTAATTTTCCTTTCCGTTACTTTAATCGCCGGAACAAAAGCCTCTTTCAAATAGGCCTCGCCCTTTTCATTCAGAGCGCATTCATAGCCAACAGTGTCATAAGTACGAGTACTAAGCTCTGCCATACCAAAAGACGCCAACAAAGAGGCTTTCTTTTGTTTTGCTTCTTCTTGGGATAGACCTTGTGCCGCCTTACCCATGATAATGTCCACTGGATTATTATCACCCAAGCGAGGCAAAGCAAAGTTAATGACTATAGCCGCAATGAACGTCAGGAAATACCAGAGCCCCTTTTGTAGGACATAAAGTATAGTTGGATACTGTTTAAGCATGAGGAGTCCTTATTTTGTGAGCTGAAGATTCCAAAGAATCTTGGTTCCGGAAGCAACCCAAGGAAGCTGAGGAGGTGCATATGGATTTTTCTCGTCCGGCCAATTGGTCCAGACACGATCACTAAACTCGTAGAATTGCTCAGGAAGGTACGTCAAAGGGATAGCAGGCTGATCTTCCATAAAAATCCGATTAAGTTCACGATAGGCGGACGTTAAAGCGTCTTTATCTGTTATCAAAGGAATTGCAGTCATCAAGCTATCCACTTCTGGACGATATTCTGGGGAGCCCGGCCTGTTGTAACGACCAATATTGGTACCTGCCCATTCCCCGAGCGGCCGCCAATCCTTAGAAGACATAACAGCCTCAAAACGGCTCCAAGGCAATGATGGAGAAACATCAGCCACAGGTTTGTCCATAATCAAATCAAAATTGCCAGTTCCTCTGGCTGGCCAATACTGGCCACCGTCCACAAATCCTTCACGAACATCAATACCCGCTTTGCGCATTCCTTCAACGGCAATCGTCACAATGGCTTCCCAATCGGTCCAACCTGCAGGGGACGTAATAAATAGCGTAGGGAGTTTCTTTCCATTCTTTTCCATATGGGAAAGTGACCCATCTTCATTGAATACGGAAGTATAACCCGCACTCGCAAGCATTTTCTTCACCGTTTCAAGCCGCTCTGCATCGCGAAGAGAAAAATTAAGCCCATATTTTTGACAATCTTCCTCATTGATATAACCACCTTCAAGAGAAGTGGGCATAATCAACCCAGGTTTTATTTCTGATGTGTAATTAGAAACTGCAAACATACGAATAGCGACATAGTCAATAGCAGTGGCCATGGCACGTCTGAAGACCTTATCATTCAGAGGTTCTTTCATCGTATTGACAATCATCATTGGCATAGCTCCAGGAACAAAGTAGGGAGCTTTTTCATACCAAGTGCGAACACCTGCCGCGCGTTTATAAGCAATCCGCGGAATAAAACTCATTGAGGCATCCAAAGACCCATTACGCATCGCGATCACGCTATGGTCATTGCTTTTATAAATTGGATGAACAATGTATTTGGGCGCAGGAAGTTTTCCACCGTGGAGAGCTTCATTTCCCCAATAGTCATCTCGGCGAACGAGAATGATTTTCGAAGCAGAATAACTTTGAAGATTATAAGGGCCAGAAACAACTTCAGCCTTATCCATCATCAACTTTTTGACCTCATCCAAAGAATTTCCATTTTCAGCAAGGAGCTTTGTGAAAACATGCGCAGGAACAATGCGAATCGATTGAAGGACATCGCGGACACTCAACGGATTATTGCGCTTAGTTTTCGCCACCATAAAGGAAAGACGCTCAGTCGGAACTCCATTAACATCCACAGTATCTACATGAATAGCAGAAATCTGTTCCAACGCATAACTGGTCACAGCACCCTGATAGTTATTTCCCAATTCAAAGATGAATTTAACATCCACTGAAGTGACCGGTTTTCCATCACTCCATTTGGCCTTCGGATTCAAATCCACAACAATGCTGTCATTATTAGACAATGAGTCCATCAAAGAACCCAGAAGTGGTTCAAAGGCACCGTTGAGCGTATTGTAAGTGATCAAAGGTTCATACATCAAGTTAAAGCGACCACCTACCGGCCATGCAGCCATCCAACTTTCAGCAAGAGGGTTAAAAGTTGAAGGGGTTCCCCACTGTTGTCCTGATAGATAAAGAGTTTCTTCGCGCGGAAGAGCACTCTCGGAAGTCGTGGTTTGTTGCTCACAACCAACCAAAAACGTTAGAAACGCCGGGATTACAAAAGCACTCCGGGCTATCGTTTTGAGACCAATCATTGTATCCTCTTATTTGGAGTCTGCACAGGAAAGCTCCGATAAAAAACATTGCTAATATACTTTAATGTGTAATAAAGCGTATTGGCTTATTCCAATTTCGATTATCAAATTTAACTTACTTTTTAAAATTAAAAAACCTCATTCCTAGGAATGAGGTTTTTTTCACAAAATTTTTCTTAGACAGTTACTTTAGAGCCTTGCGAGGGTCGCCCGCATAGACAGCATCTTTGCCCAATTCTTCTTCGATACGGAGAAGTTGATTGTACTTGCAAACACGATCTGTCCGAGAGAGTGAACCCGTTTTGATCTGGCCCGCAGCAGTACCTACGGCAAGGTCAGCAATGAAGGCATCTTCGGTTTCGCCAGAGCGATGAGAAACCACAGGAGCATAGCCAGCTTCCTGAGCCATCTTGATTGCTTCAAGAGTTTCCGTGATGGAACCCACTTGATTTACCTTGATAAGGATAGCGTTAGCAATACCATTTTCGAGACCTTCTTTGAAGATCGTTGGGTTAGTCACAAACAGATCGTCACCCACGAGGTTGATTTGCTTGCCAAGTTTGTCAGTCAGAACTTTCCAACCAGCCCAGTCACTTTCATCCAAGCCGTCTTCGATTGAGAAAATCGGGTATTTCTTGATGAGTTTTTCATAATAAGAAACCAGTTGAGCACTGGTCATTGTCTTCCCAGTAGATTTCTTGAACGTATAGGTCTTCTTGTCACCCTTTTCTTTGTTACAGAATTCGGAGGAAGCTACATCGAGAGCGATCTTGATGTCCTTACCGAACTTGTAACCAGCAGCTTCAGTCGCCTTTCCAAGAGCATCGAGAGCCCCTTCAAGAGTCATTGTGCCCTTGATTACAAACTTGCCGCTCTTGTCTTTCTTGATTGCAGCACCAGGAGCAAAACCACCTTCATCGCCCACAGTTGTATCAAAACCACCGTCCTTAAGAACCTTCTTAAGACTGTGGAAAATTTCAGTAACCATCTGAAGTGCGCTGGAGAAAGACTTGGCACCCACTGGAGCCACCATGAATTCCTGGAAATCAATCGGAGCGGAGCTATGAGCGCCACCGTTAATCACGTTGCACATCGGGCAAGGAAGTGTTACTTTCTTTGTTCCATGAAGTTTAGCAATGTACTTCCAAAGAGAAATTTTTGAATCCTTAGCGGCAGCAACGCAAACAGCCATGGAGACACCGAGAATGGCATTTGCACCAAGCTTGGTTTTGAATGGAGTGCCATCCAAAGCGAGCATTGCAGAATCGATCAAAGCCTGCTTGTTCACTTCCATACCAACAAGTTTCTTCGCAATCACAGTGTTGACATTCTTGACAGCTTTTGTGGTACCCTTACCACCATAAGCCTTACCGCCATCGCGAAGTTCGCACGCTTCACGTTCACCAGTAGAGGCACCACTAGGAACCGCAGCGCGGCCTAAAATGCCATTGGTGAGGGTAACGTCAACTTCAACGGACGGATTGCCACGTGAATCCAAAATTTGACGAGCAGTAATCGATTTAATCTTAGCAGCCATGTTTTGCCTTTTTTTAGTGTGAAAATTTTTGTGATAATGAATATAAAAAGATTTTTACTTGCAAATTCGCGAATAAAATTTCTTTTCATCAAAAAAAGGCCCCGCCACCATGGACGGGAACCTTAAGAGAAACTTTTCAGATATTAGAAGCGAAAGTGAGCAAAAGCCTTATTGGCTTCGGCCATTTTATGCACATCTTGCTTCTTACGAACCGCATTGCCTTCGTTATTCTTGGCGGCAACAAGTTCTGCAGCAAGACGAAGAGCCATGTTTGGTTCTGTGCGCTTACGAGCCGCATCCAGGAGCCAACGAAGAGCAAGAGCCTTCGCACGATCTGGAGCCACTTCCATAGGAACCTGGTAGTTGGCACCGCCGACACGACGAGACTTTACTTCTAAACGTGGCTTAACGTTTTCCAAGCAGACTTCGAACTTTTCAAGTCCCGTTTCCTTACCCTCGACTTTCTTATTCAGTTCATCGAGAGCTGTGTAAACGATCTTTTCTGCAATAGTCTTCTTACCAGCCTTGAGCACCACACCTACGAGCTCGGTAACGAGTGTAGACTTATAGCGCGGATCCGGGAGGATGGAACGATGGAGAGCCTTTCTTCTTCTAGACATATTTTACCCTACTTCTTTTTGGCCGGTGTTGCGCCTTTTTTCTTGACACCATACTTAGAACGTGCATTCTGACGGCCGTTAACAGCTTGGGTATCCAAGGTGCCACGGATGATATGGTAACGAACACCCGGAACGTCTTTCACACGACCACCACGAATAAGAACAATGGAATGTTCCTGGAGGTTATGGCCTTCACCTGGGATGTAAGCGGTAACTTCCATCTTATTGGAAAGGCGGACACGAGCAATCTTACGAAGAGCAGAGTTCGGCTTCTTTGGAGTGCTGGTATAAACGCGGGTGCAAACACCACGTTTTTGTGGGCACTGTTTGAGGGCCGGGGACGCAGTCCGGTTGCTGACTTTCTCGCGACCCTTGCGGACGAGCTGTTGAATTGTTGGCACTTTTATCTCCCTAGATTTTGGGGTGCAAATATAGTTTGTTTCAGAATAATTTCAAGTTTTGGCATTGAGATTACTCCACATTCTCTTCTTCTGGACTCTCAGAATCGTTATCGAGCATCTGGAAAGCCATATCTAAGCCAGCATCATCGTTTTGAGCATTGCGATGGGCTTCAGCCTCAGCTTCGGCATCAGAATCAATGACAACCACGTCACGAAGATGACGGGCACCAGTACCACTCGGGATCAAACGACCCATAATCACGTTTTCCTTGAGACCAGTCAACGGATCCACACTACCAGCAATAGCTGCACGAGTGAGGATTTTAGTTGTTTCCTGGAAGGATGCTGCAGAAATAAAACTGTCAGTTGCGAGCGATGACTTGGTAATACCCAAGAGCATCGGCATATAACGGGCAGGAGCCTTCCCTAGAGCACGTAATTTGTTGTTCTTAATGCGGAGGCGAGCCTTAGAAATTTCTTCGTCTGGAAGCAACTCAGAATCACCAGGATCAGAAATTTTCACCTTACGCATCATTTGACGGACAATACATTCGATGTGCTTATCAGCAATAGACACACCTTGAAGACGATACACCGCTTGGATTTCGTTCACTAAGTGACGCTGTACTTCTTCTGGGCCTTGCACACGAAGGATATCATGCGGATCTACCGAGCCATCACAAATCTTCTGACCTGCGCGAACACGGTCGCCTTCATGAACAGCCAAGTGACGACCACGAGGAACCAGCACTGACTCTTCTTGGTCACCATTTTTAATCACCACTTTCTGATTACCACGTTCTTCGTTGCCATACGATACAAGACCGTCCATCGGAGCAATGACCGCAATATTCTTTGGTATGCGAGCTTCGAAGAGTTCAGCAACGCGAGGAAGACCACCCGTAATATCTCGAGTCTTACCCACAGCGCGAGGCAGTTTTGCAAGGGTCTGACCGATAGAGGCCTTGTCCCCATCATGCACCGTCAAAATGGCGGCATCAGGAAGCAAATAGCGCCCGACCTTCTTGCCTTCAGAATCAACAACGCTAATCGCAGGGCGACGTTTACCACGCTTATCACTGATGATAATCCAAGATTCTACATCCGTAATTTCATCTTTTTCAACACGATAGGTGGCATTTTCCACCAAATCTAAGAATTGGATCTTACCATCGACGTTGCTGATAATCGGGCTGTTATAAGGATCCCATTCATACATGACGGAACCCTTCTTCACCTGAGCTTTGTTTTCAACATGAAGAATCGCACCATAAGGAACCTGCATACGGCCCTTGTTAATGCCAGTCGCATCAAATACAACCAATTCACCCATGCGGCTCACAACAATCTTCTGACCGCTATGGGAAACGGTATCCACATTATCAAGTTCAACGCTACCATCAACAGGAGACTTTTTATCGCTTTCAACGGTAAGACGACTCGAAGCACCACCGATATGGAACGTACGAAGTGTGAGCTGCGTACCCGGTTCACCAATAGACTGAGCCGCGATAACACCAACCGCTTCGCCAAGATCCACTGGACGACCAGAAGAAAGCATACGACCATAGCACTTAGCGCAAACACCACTAGCAGAGCCACAAGTCAGTACAGAACGCATCTTCACGTGTTCAATACCGGCCGCAGTAATCTTCGGAAGATCTCGTTCAGAAATAAGATCGCCCGCCTTAACAATAATTTCACCAGAAATCGGGTGTTTGATATCTTCGACTGCAGCGCGACCCAGTAAGCGATCTTCCAGAGGAACGATGGTATCGTCACCATCCTTAAAGGCGGAGATATCGATACCCATTGTGGTTCCGCAATCTTGTTCAGTGACAACAAGGTCTTGAGCAACGTCAACGAGACGGCGAGTCAAGTAACCCGCATCCGCTGTTTTAAGAGCGGTATCCGCAAGACCCTTACGAGCACCATGGGAAGAAATAAAGTATTCCATCACGTTCAAGCCTTCACGGAAGCAAGACTTGATCGGATTTTCGATAACTTCCTGGCCACCCAACTGTTTGGTTGGCTTTTGCATCAAACCACGCATACCAGAAAGCTGCTTAATCTGTTCGCGGCTACCACGAGCGCCGGAATCGGCCATCATGTAAACAGGGTTGAATCCGTCTCTATCGCGAGAAAGAAGTTCCCACTGTTTAGCTGCTACATCAGTCGTGGTACGTGACCACACATCAATGATCTGGTTATAACGTTCACCATCGGTAATCACACCATCTTCGTACAATTCACGAATCTGATTGACCTTTTCCGTGGCGGCGTCAAGCATTTCTTGCTTCTCTTTCGGAATCACCATTTCGGCAATAGCCACAGAAGATCCGGCACGGGTTGCCCATTGGTAACCCAGTTCCTTGAGATCATCCAGGTACTTCACAGTGACGCGATTGCCGCTACGACGATAAAGATCATCTACAGACTTCGCAATCACTTTCTTACCAAAAGTATCGTTAGCAAAACCGATTTCATTCGGGAGTACTTCGTTTAAGAATACACGGCCAACGGTCGTCTTAATGAGTGCCGGTTCCTGAATAGTCAAGAACTTCACCTTTTCATGAGCTTTCGCCACAACGTCAATGTTGCCATTGTCATCGGGTTGTTCACGAACACAGGGAGTATCTTTCTCAAGAGCGCCAATGTAAATCTTACGTCCCGCAGGGAGACGGAGATAACATTCTGCGTTCAGGTCGATAGCCCCATTTTCATAAGCACGAACCGCTTCGGCGGGTGAACTGAAATGCATTCCTGCACCCTTGCGATTGGGGCGCGGCTTGGAGATGTAGTACAGACCAAGAACAATATCCTGAGAAGGCACTGCAATCGGTTGACCAGAAGCCGGATGCAAAATGTTATTGGAAGAAAGCATCAAGACGCGGCATTCCAACTGCGTTTCAAAGGAAAGTGGGAGATGCACAGCCATCTGGTCACCATCAAAGTCCGCATTAAAAGCGGCGCAAACGAGAGGGTGAAGACGGATCGCGTTTCCTTCAATCAATTTCGGGTAAAACGCCTGAATACCCAGACGATGCAAGGTAGGAGCGCGGTTCAACATCACCGGATGATCTTCGATGATCTGTTCCAAAATGTCCCACACTTCCGGGCGTTCTGTATCCACGAATTTCTTCGCCGCCTTGAGGGTGTACACCACGCCTTCTTCTTCCAAGCGCTGAATGATAAACGGCTTGTAAAGTTCAAGAGCCATACGTTTCGGAAGACCACATTGATGCATATGGAGTTCAGGACCCACAACGATCACAGAACGACCAGAATAGTCAACGCGCTTACCGAGAAGATTCATACGGAAACGACCTTGTTTACCCTTCAAGAGTTCAGACAAGGACTTTAGCGGACGGTTAGAGCCGCTGCGAGCCGTACGACGGCCACTATCAAACAATTGATCCACAGCTTCCTGAAGCATACGCTTCTCATTGCAGAGAATCACGTTAGGAGCGCGGATATCAATAAGTTTTTTCAAACGATTGTTACGGTTAATGACACGACGATACAATTCGTTCAAGTCAGAAGTCGCAAAACGACCGCCATCCAAAGGAACCAACGGACGAAGATCCGGCGGAATCACAGGAAGCACATCAAGAATCATCCATTCGGCCTGATTCGCAAGATTCTTCGCATCCTTGGGATATATCTTCACAAATTCATCAAATGCTTCCACCATGCGGAAGGATTCATTTTTCTTTGTGAAGTCTTCTTTAAACTTTTCCACTGTTTCCGCAAGATCACGAATCCAAGGCATATCACTTTGCTTCCGCTTTTCCGGATTATCAAAGTAGCTACGGAAATCTTCAAGCTGAGATTTTTTGAAAGCTTCAACGACCTTGAGACGCTTAATCGCATCATCGCGTTTCGTCTTGGATTTCGCAGCGGCATCTAAGCGAAGCTTATCGGAAAGAGCCGTAAAATCAATACGAGCAAGGAGCTGCTTAATAGCAGAGGCACCCATCTTCGCATCAAAATGACGACCTTCGTTTACAAGGTCCACATACTTGAATTCATCAATGAGTTCATTTTCCTTGAGATCCGTATCCCCCGGATCCAACACCACATACTTTTCATAGTAAATGATATTGTCAAGGGACTTGGTATCAATGTCCAACAAAGCACCGATGACGCAAGGCTGGTTTCTTACGAACCATGTGTGAGCAAGTGGAATCGCAAGGTCGATATGACCCATGCGTTCACGGCGCACCTTAGAGTGCGTCACTTCCACACCACAACGATCGCAGATAACGCCCTTGTAGCGCACGCGCTTAAACTTACCGCAGTTACATTCCCAGTTCTTGACGGGTCCAAAGATCTTTTCGCAGAAAAGACCGTCCTTCTCAGGCTTGAACGAGCGGTAGTTAATGGTTTCAGGCTTGGTTACTTCACCAAAAGACCAATGACGAATCAGGTCTGGAGAAGCCAAGTGAATGGAAATATCGCCAGTGTTTTCAGAATATTCGAAAGTTTCTTCTGACATATCACTTATCTCCAGTAGTCTTAATGTCTAGGCACAAGGAGTGAACTTCGCGAATCATCACGCGGAAGGATTCAGGAACACCAGGAATAGGTGTGTTTTTGCCAT
The DNA here is from genome assembly GCA_001873075.1 of Fibrobacteres bacterium CG2_30_45_31. Classification (GTDB taxonomy): domain Bacteria; phylum Fibrobacterota; class Fibrobacteria; order Fibrobacterales; family Fibrobacteraceae; genus UBA1313. The sequence goes on from MNYL01000013.1 coordinate 14,386, forward strand.
GAACGATAGCGTCATAAATCTTAGAACGGCCCATAACGTCATCAGACTTCACAGTCAAAAGTTCCTGCAAGGTATAAGCAGCACCATAAGCTTCGAGAGCCCACACTTCCATTTCACCGAAGCGCTGACCACCGAATTGGCTCTTACCACCAAGAGGTTGTTGCGTGACCAAAGCATAAGAACCAATAGAACGAGCATGGATCTTATCTTCAACCAAGTGACCCAACTTGAGGTAATACATATAACCGATAGTCACCGGGTTCAGGAACGCATCACCAGTACGGCCATCATAAAGCTTGGCTTTACCGATAATACGATTATTATCTGGTTCCATCACATAGTCAACAATCGGGGTCTTCTTGTATGCTTTTTCGAGCTCATCCACGATTTCTGTGAAGGAGGCACCATCAAATACTGGGGTCGCCACCTTGAAACCGAGAACCTTAGCGGCCCAGCCCAAATGGACTTCAAGCACCTGACCCACGTTCATACGAGAAGGCACGCCGAGCGGATTCAAGAGAATCTGAAGCGGACGACCATCTTCGGTGAACGGCATATCTTCTACAGGGACGATTTTAGAGACAACGCCCTTGTTACCGTGACGACCAGCCATCTTATCACCGATGGAAAGACGACGTTTCTTAGCAATATAGACCTTGACAGTTTGGAGCACACCGGGCTTGAGTTCATCGCCCTTAGTGACCTTGTCAATTTCTTTTTCCATGGTGCGCGTCAAATGATCCAACGATTCCTTAGCTACTTGGAGCAAGCTCATCGCCTTTTCTTGCGCTTCTGCATTGTCACGAGCAAGCACAGAAGAGGCGGAAACTTTCATCAAATCTATGCTAGAAAGCATCTTCTCTGTAAGGGTTTTCCCTTCCTGGATCAGCACTTCATGGGTTTCTTCATCAAGAATTTTGCCACAAACGGCGCCATTCAAAATCTGAATCAGATTTTCACGGCAAGCGATCTTGATACCATCAATTTCAGTCTGGAACTTTTCCTTAATGCGATTGATAGTTTCCTGATCTTCCGCTTTATTTTTCTTATCGCTACGATCCTTGCGACTAAAGGTGCGTGTTTCCACAACAATGCCCTTCATGCCTGGAGGAGCCTTCAAAGAAGAATCACGAACATCACCAGCCTTCTCACCGAAAATAGCGCGAAGTAAGCGTTCTTCTGGAGAAAGTTCGGTTTCACCCTTAGGCGTAACCTTACCCACAAGAATATCATCGGCATGCACTTCAGCTCCGACACGAACAATACCGTTCTCATCAAGATTACGGAGGGCCTCTTCGCCCACGTTCGGAATTTCGCGAGTCAATTCTTCAGGACCGCGCTTAGTATCACGCACTTCCAATTCGTATTCTTCAATATGAATGGAGGTAAAGGTATCCTTGATTGCCAATTCTTCAGAAATGATCACAGCATCTTCGTAGTTGTAACCATTCCAAGGTAAAAAGCCAATCAAAATATTTTTACCGAGAGCAAGTTCCCCATGGTCGGTAGAGGCGCCATCAGCAAGAACATCGCCCGCTTCTACAAAGTGACCCACATCAACAACTGGCTTCTGGTTAATGCAAGAATCTTGGTTAGAACGTTCGAACTTACGAAGAGCGTATTCGTCAATAGGTTCATGTCCCAAGAATTCAAAATTTTCGCCAAGGCCTTCCAGCGGTTGGAAATTTCCATCCACCAAATTGCCCCGTTCTACGATAATCTGAGTAGCATCTACAAACTTAACGCGACCAGAATGCTGCGCACGAACAACAGTGCCTGAATCCAAAGCGGCGCGCGCTTCGAGACCGGTACCGATGACAGGAGCTTCAGCACGAAGTAATGGAACCGCTTGACGTTGCATGTTAGAACCCATCAACGCACGGTTCGCATCATCATGTT
>MNYL01000054.1 GCA_001873075.1 Fibrobacteres bacterium CG2_30_45_31
AAGGTTCCATAAAAAACAGGGCGTATGGAAAATGGCCGTGCGGACGATATCAGCATTTCCCGGTTGAGTCGAGCCGGCTTTAATTATACAGTAGAAAAAGGGTAACTATCCAGTGGAACCGCAACCCAGGTGAGTTCCCGGACTGGAAATGCTTTTCGCGGGTTCGTCCGCGACCGGGCGCAGGATGCGCAGGAGGTCGCGGACGCCTCGGAGGCGGGCAGGACGCCCGCCCCGCATGAGCGAAAAGTATTTTCAGGCCGGGAACGCTTGACTGCCGACACAAGCTGGATAGTTACCAAAAAATCTTACTTCCTTTTTATGGGGAGGCGCGGAAACAGTCAGCACCGAATGCCGGTGGCCTTAGACAAGGGAGGCGGCAATGTAGCGTATAGCAGCAAGACCAAGAATTATGCTTTGACCGTGTAAACGTAGCCTTCACCGACGGCGCGGATGCGATGCCCGGTGCAAGGCCTTGTGCTTCCCTTGGAGCTCGTCACGTTCTCGCAAAACTTTTGCACAGTATGAATTGAGACTTTGCCCTTCGTACATGGCTTGGATGGACAATTCCTTATGAAGTTCCTTGCCGACTCTCACGACAAATTTACCGGAATACTCCTTGCCTGCTGTTGCAGGGGGAAGCGGTTCCCCGTCTTCTTCGTATATTTTAATCCACTCCTCTACAGCCTGGCAAAGTTCCTTGTAGACGTGGGTTTCGTTATCTCCGTGAATTCCGCCCAACATGAGACCGGGACAAGTACCCACATAACAATGATCCTCATTTGACCATTCCACGATCTTCAGATATCGGTCGCTTGGTTTCATTTTGCCGCCTCCTGCAGGGCTTTCTCTACATCCCTTTCCTGATACAACATGGCGTCCACGCCAGGGCTGCCGCCAATCGTTACCTTTATGCCGCTTGCGTGCTTAAAATTGCGGTGGCTGCCTTTGCCGCCACGGTTAACAAAACCCGCGTGCTCAAGATCTCGAATAAGGTCTTTTATCTTCCGTATCATAATTTATAGTACTACAATAGTATCATCATGTCAATGGCGGGGGGATCATCTGTGGGGTCAATTTATCCTTGACACTAGCAGTTCGGCTTTTCGATAATTCTTTTGCAATTGGTCCTGTTCTTTTACCGCTTCCCGGAAGCGCTTGCGTCCCTGACTTACCGTGCTGTAGTCAACCCCCATCAATTTGCCGATGGCCGGGTTGGTCATGCCGGCATACCGATAAAGCAGATCCATGGCCATCTGCCGGATCGGGCCGGGCCGGGAGAGAATTTCAGCCACCTCCACCCCGCTGACCTCGGCAACAATTGTCATTATTTCATCTTGCGCGACAAATCGTTTTACCTGGGCGATGGCCGGGCGTTCCCGCCCCTCTTGTCCGTCAAGAAACTGCTCGCGTATCCAGTTGACAAAATCTTCCCCACCCAACAGGCACTGCCCAACGATTTTCTCCTGCAATGGCAGCCCCTCGGACAGGTCAAGGACAAGCTGTTTTTTATAACGTCTCCTGCCGGCTGACGTGTCGCCACCATATTCCGCAAGGACCGGACCATAGTCCACAAACTCGTACCGCTTTTTAGTCGCAACAAATCCAGGCAAACTGCTCCACTGGTATTGCCAAAGCAGGCCGAGTTGCGCGGACACAGGCAACCGTTTGACCTTGCCGACTCTTACCGGATTGAGATGGATATAGCGCGACACCATGGCCAGATACTCGTCGCTATCCACCAGCACGCTTTTATAGCGCCCCTGGTAAAGATGTCCCACCCGGCGATGGCACCGGTTGAAATAGGACGTGTAGGTGATATTGAAGTGCCGCATGAACTCGCTCAGGTTCCCCAGAGGAGTCTCAACCAGCAGATGAAAATGGTTGGTCATCAAGACAAAACTGTATATTTTAACGGAATAGGTGGTGAGTGATTGGGCAAGGATTTCCATAAACTTCGGGCGATCGCCATCGTTTTGAAAGATGGCCTTGCGCTCGTTACCGCGGCTGGTGACGTGGTAGAGCGCGCCGGGATACTGGATGCGAAGCGGTCGAGTCATGATGATTTTTTAGCTTTATCAAAAAATATTGTCAAGGAGAAAGATTTGACCCCCTTCATTCTGGCCCCCTTCATTCTGGTTTTTGCTTTCCGGCAAAATAGGCGATTGGATCAATCACCTTGATTTGCCCCTTGTCGTAGGGGCGTTTCAGGCCGGCGACGATCTGGACGGCGCGCTTTGGTTTGAGCCGCTCCGCATAATAGGCGAGCGATTGCGAAATGGTTTCGTCGCCATATTTGACTTCAATCAGCTCCTTAAGCACGTTCTCCTTAAGGATAGCAAAATCAACTTCCCGTCCCTCCTTGTCACGGATATAACGCAGCTCGTAACGATACCCATCCCGATCCTCAAGGAAGTGGAGACGTTTGAGCAGAGTGGAGGCCACCAGATTTTCAAACCGCGCCCCTTCATCGCCCAGGACATCACCGTTGTCGAAAAAATATACCTTGGGCGGTTTCTGGATCGCCCGTGGGAGGGATTGGGTAAAGGGCCGCACGCAGAACACGAGATACATCCGTTCCAGGGTTTCCAGCCATGCTTTTGCGGTCTTCGGCGATATCTGAAGATCTCCGGCCAGATTCGAAACCGTGATGAGGCCCCCGACCCTTTGCCGCAGAAGATCCAGAAACAAACCAAGCAGTTGGATATTGCGAATGGGCTCCAGATCGCGAACATCTTCACGAAGCACCCGGTCAAACCGTTCTCGCCGCCAACGGCGGGCTTCTCTTTCGTTATTATCGAGAAAGGGTTCGGGAAATCCGCCAACGGTCATGAGGCGGTTGAAGGCCTCCCGGGAAGAGAGGCCGCGTGGAATTTCATCCAAGGTGAAAGGGTGCAGCCGCCAGTAATGATAGCGGCCCATAAGCGAATCCCCCCCTCGGCGGTATACATCGAGACGGGCTGAGCCGGTGACCATGAGGGCATGACTTTCGTTTTCCACGTCATACACCCCCTTGATCCATGATTTCCAGCGGGGGAATTTGTGCAGCTCATCAAAAATCAGGAGGCTGTTGTCGTGGCTCCATTTTTTATGCAGTATATCCTGCCTGTCTTCGTCGTAGTCCCAATTCAGGTAACGCCCTCCAGGATAACGGTCGGCCAGGATCGCCTTGGCCAGCGTCGTTTTTCCGACCTGGCGCGGCCCGCCGATAAAAACCATCTTTTTCTCTAAATCATGGATGATGGAAGGTGTAAGATATCGCATATGGCCATTATATCCTCAACTCCAAAATGGTCAAGGCTATTTTGGAGTTGAGGCCGGAGCAGCAGGGGGAGCAAATCTTTTACCCCTTGACACGGGGAGGCCTTCTAAGTGATCTCCGGCTCGCCGAAGTAGTTCTTGGCCACCGTCACATCGGAGGCCAACACCCGGCCTTGGGGCGCGTTCTTCCAGGTGAGCAATCCCATGTACGGGGCGTTGTGGTCGGCCTTGGCGTGGATGATCTCGGCCGCAGTCTGGCCGGTGAAGG